>CAIUOD010000031.1 GCA_903900775.1 Candidatus Adlerbacteria bacterium
CCGCACCGCCAGCGCAGTTAAGTTTCCGGTCCTCCAGGTGCGACAACATTTACTTGCTGAGTTTATAGATCAATATATCCGCACTCGGCTTTTTAACGAGCCATTCGTCCCAGACGAAACTCCCAGCGCGTGGAGGGTATTGCTCGTTGAACCAGTTGTACAACACCTCATCAATCATCTATCTGCCGTAGTGCTTAAATATCACGAAGCGAAAGTGTCCGGGAGTCACGACATTTCTTGGCAGCAACTCTCCAGCGTTAGCTCCATTCGCGGGCGCGAGAAGTATCTCATCGATGCAGCAAAGACCATTTATACACAAACACCGTACCCGTCGAATAAGGGCGAGTTTGAGAAGAAATTTATAGAGTTTATTTACCCGGATGCTAAGACAGTAAGTTTTGTAAAGCTCATACCCTCCAGACATACCTTCATCTCATTCAAATATCAAGCAGAGAATGGGAATTTTGCTCCCTACTACCCGGACTTCCTCGTACGCATGGGTGATGCAGTCTATATCGTCGAGACAAAAGCAGACCGTGACGCATGGAGCGATCTAGAAGTGAAAAACAAGAAGATTGCGGCGCTCAGCTGGTGTGAGCGGATGAATGCTTTACCAGCAGAGATGCGTCACAATACCGTTTGGCGATATGCTCTTGTCTCGGAGGCGACATTCCACGAGTTTAAGAATAAGGGTATGGATGCCCATGAATTGCTTGAATTCTGCTCGGTATATCGCGAGGGCGGGGCGATTCAGCGCGACCTTTTCAAATGATTGAGCCGTGCTAACGTATCGCCATGGGATGGATTCTTCTTATCGGGCTATTTTGCTTCCTACTTGTCCTTGGTGCTGTCCTCGGCAAGGAGCCACTCCCATTCGCTATAAGTAGCGTGGTGGTGCTCGGCGCTATTGCATTTGCAGGTGTCGTACTTTTAATTGGATGGGTAATTCTCACTTCTCATTAATATGGACTACGAAGAAGTTGCCCGGATCATGGATGAGCACGGTATAGACAAGGAGACAGCAGAAAAGGTCCAAGGACTCATCGAAGACGAGGGGTTGGACGAGAACGACGCAATTGAGCTTACGGATGAGATGTAACTGGAATTACGCGGTAGCAAATTCTGAGATCTCTTAAACTTTAAGAGATGTTCGGAGGCGGGAAGCAGAGATAAAAAGGTGGAAGAGGGAAGAGAAGCTAGTATTGTTTACCCACCATTAGAGGTCTTGACTTCATAACCCCCAACCGTGTAAAGTCTCATTTGGGTGCGGCTGTCGGGCGCGTCACATACTCGAAAGAGGGTTGTTTCCCCTCGCATCGCGGGGTGGCCTAGCTGCAGCGTAGGAATTGTTCCTTCTAGAGGGATTCGGTTCCGGGTTGTGCCAGACGCGTGGAGATCCACGGCCCATATTGTGTTGGAGACACAGCCTGATACCGCACCCAGCGGATTGTTCTTTCCATGGTAGAGCAAATTTTTGCCCTACCCCGCCCGACTCCCGCAGCCCTGCTGTTGGAGTCGTTTTCTTTTGTATAGGTAAGTCACTCATGCTACTGTGCCATTAGCTTGAGAGGAGACTCAAATGCGTAAATGCAAACGAGGTCTGCGACGATACCGGAGGGAAGGCGTGTGCGATCTCTGCTCTCGGCATATCGGGAAGAGACATACGCGCTGTATCGGTGGATGTCGTCCAACATTATCCTGGGCAAACAGGAATCAATCAAAATCCCCACCCCATCCTTCCTAGTGGCGACACTGATGACCTGGTTGTGGGACCGCAAACTCACCCTTTCGTCTCGCGGCGAAGGGGTGACTTTTATACTCAGGACAAGGTTTGACGCTGACTAGCCCCCATGCAATAGTTGGCTTAACGAGTTCTTCTACAATCTGCCACGCTCAATAGTTGAAGAAAGGTGCAGAGCCATGATGGACCTCACGCCCCTGCTAGAGCAGCTGGATCCACATCTCAACGATGGGTATGCGATCCGGAGCATCGACCGAGGCACAGACAATGTCTTCGCCATCAATATCGGCCACAATGGTACGCCGGGAGGCACACTCGATGCTGAGGAAGAAGGCACGGAGTCCGCGGTGGTTAATCTCCGCAGTTACGAGGAGGGCATCTTGGTCTTTGAGCTCGTTCTCGGACTCCCGCTCACCGTCGAAGCCCTGTGGAAGGTCATGCTGGCGATAAACGAGGCGGGATTCACGAACGACCTTCTGCCGAGCTTCCATGTCGATAGTTACGGAGGCAAGGATGGAACGGACGAGTTGCCCAAACTCCAACTGCTGTGCAAGTACGTCTATCCGATGGGTGATCGGCTCGATGATCCCCAAGAAGACGTGGCGGCCGATGTCCACGATGCGCTGACCGGCTTCACTGCCCATTCCCTCGGCTTTTTCGAGGCGGTGGTCGACAGCGTCAACAGCCTGCAGATTCACTGAACTCATGCTCAACCCCCATATGAGGCCGCCCCGGAGGACGGCCTTTTGCTTTATGTGGATTTGATTCTTTTTTACCCACACAGTACAAATAGGGAGGAGCACCTGTCGGCAACAACGATGGAGGCAACCGTGCAACAGCAGTACTTCGCTTTCCCCGCTAGTGCCTTTCCTCGTCCTCCTGATGAGCCGCAAATCTGCGCCGAGCGTGACTGCCAGATCAGCCTCCCGTTTTCCAAAGTGCTGATCTTCGGCTTCCGGCAGAATAATAGTCAGTGGGTTTATATGTGCTTTTGCGGCACACAACACACCCTTGAGTGTCTTCCTGCCAGCCATCTCAACCAGGCATGAATCATGCGCAGAGCGAACGCCCTGCGGAAGCCGCCCTTCCACAAGGCGGTTTCTGTTTTATATACCGTTATCCACTTCTCTTTTTTGACCTTGCTCTCCAATAGGCGTTCAATCAATTTAGCTAGCTTCCTTTCAACGCCTAAACCCGACGGAGGAGTGAGTGCACGACCGTCATCACCGACTCCCGAGAAGTCGCTTCCCAGCTGGATACGAGGGGAGCAAGGCGCGAACCCCAGGCGGAAGGAGAAACATAGTTACCGTGGATATAAAGATTCATGCCCTGTTCCACAGGATGTTCGGCAACATGACTGCGCCCGAGATAGCGTCTATGTTGACCGACGCATGGATCAATCCCGACCAACGCATGGTTGTGCAAAATAAACGGCGTGGTGAGCGGTAACCCATACGAGTTTTCTTCCACCGTCTTCCGCATCAGCCGCCCGGGAGACGGCTTTTGCTCTCTGCCAACTCGTTCGCTTAATGCAATTTTTAGTGCACCGCAAAAACCACTGACTAACGACTACAGCCAGAGAATAAGCCAATATAATGAAACTAAAAACCAAGAGTGTCAAGCAACTTCAGCAAATCATTAAGCGCGATTATGGCCTCACTTTAGGACAGCGGAGGCAGAACGTTTCGGCGAATCGCTGCTTAATGTTACCCGTATCGCTAAAAATGCCTTTGACCGACTCTCCAAATTTTAGGCATTTTTAGGCATTTGCTCCTTCGCGTCCGAAACCATCCTATCCTCAACTTCTCTCTAAAACAGCCCGACCGGGATGCTTCAGTATGCTATCCTGAAATCGCTCAAGAAACCCTTACGGGACCTTGCTCCACAAGGTTAGGTACCGGGGTGGGGCACCAGATACAAATATCCCGCCTGCGCGGGATTTTGTACTGGTGCGGGAGGCGGAGCGATGTTTTGCACTTGCAAAACCGCGAGTCGGGGTCGCGAGCGACTTTGCTGACGAGCAAAGTCGACTTGTGTACGCACACGTTAGTGATACAGTTAACATAGAAACAAGGAGATAAGTGAGATGGTTGCACAGACAAAACAGTGTGTCGAAGCTGGCAGCGGGAAAGGCTATACTGACGGACTTAACGATCTCATACCGATCGACGACGACATGCGCGAGTTCGAAAAAGCCATCTCCGTTGTCGATCGAAGGAAATTCGAGGAGGTTCTGGAAAGAATTGCCCCGGGCAATCCTTTCGCAGGACGGCTGTTATCCTCCAGTAGAAAGGCAAAATAATCCACTGACTCCGTCCGCCGTCTCGAACAGCAGAAGCTGCTCCGGCGGCTTCTTGCTTTTTAGATATGAGACGGACTAGCTGGATGGGCTGTTCGTAACTCATTTTACTTGCACCCACACCCACAGTACAATCAAATATGGGTGCAAAGATTTTCGGAGATTCCTTTACTTTTGACGATGTACTGATTCGTCCAGCACGGAGCTCGATAGAACCGCGCGAAGCATCGCTTCGCGCGGTTCTTGCGCCTGGCTTGTTTCTTGAGATGCCGTTTCTTTCAGCGGCGATGGATCGAGTCACCGAAGATGCCATGGCGGTTGCTCTGCACAAGGTTGGTGGGCTGGGTGTCTTGCACCGCAATTGCTCGGTGCAGGCCCAGGTCGCGATGGTAGAGAAGGCCAAGCAAGCTAAGGCTAAGGTTGGAGCCGCCTGTGGCCCGTTTGATGTTGAGAGGGCCGCGGCTCTTAAAAGCGCCGGCCTGGATCTTCTTGTTGTCGACTGCGCACATGGTCATAATGCAAAAGTGATAGCCTCGGCAAAATTGATAAAGAAAAAATTAGGCAACCTGCCTCTCGTGGTAGGGAATATTGCGACCGCCGAGGCTGCCCGCGATTTGGCAGGAATCGCAGACATTGTAAAAGTTGGCGTGGGGCCAGGTTCGATTTGCACCACTCGGATAGTCTCGGGAATCGGGGTTCCCCAGCTTTCAGCGATTTTAGAAGTATCGGCCGCCGCTCACCGCTTGGGCATGAAGGTTATCGCCGATGGTGGGATACGGACGTCAGGCGATATTGCCAAAGCCTTAGCCGCAGGAGCAGACGTGGTGATGCTCGGCAATCTATTTGCCGGCACCGAAGAAGCGCCGGGCAGGACGATACAAAAAGAAGGAAAAAAATACAAAGAGTATCGAGGCATGGGTTCACAAGCAGTGCTCGACGAGAAGAACTCTTCAGACCGTTATTTGGTAGAAGGAAGAAAAGCCATACCTGAAGGGATAGCTGGCCTGGTGCCGTATAAAGGCAGTGTCGCCGATATTTCTGCCGGCCTGGCTTCGGGGGTACAGGTTGCTATGGGATATGTAGGGGCAAAAAATATCCACGAGTTCCAGAAAAAAGCCCAATTTATCCGTATTAGCTCCGCCTCAATGCAGGAAAGCTGGCCTCACAGCTTGGCGGTGTATGGTATCCTGGGATCGTAATGCAACGGATTTTTATATTTTTTGACAGGCTCGAAGACCGCCTGCGCGCCTTCTTAAGCAAGCGGCCCATCGTCTACGCGATAGTCGGCGCGGTTGGGATTATCCTGCTGTGGAAGGGTGTCTGGGAGATGGCCGAAGTCTTCCCCTGGCTCTTTGGGCTCGGCTCGGTCGTGGTCGGCCTTTTGATACTGTTGGCCACCGGCCTTTTGGTGTCCTTTTTTGTCGGGGACGAAATCCTTTTTTCAGGATGGCGGCAGGAGAAAAAATTTGTCGAAAAAGCCGAAAAAGATTTGAAATCCGAAAAAGAACTCTTGCGAGAGATGCAGCAAGACATTGCGTCGATAAAGAAAACGCTCGAGTAGTTATGGAAGACGAATCGAAAAATTTTGTAGGCAGGGTCGCGCAGAAGGCAATTATCGAGAAAGAGGGCAAGGTGCTTTTGATGCGCAATCGTGGGCGGCAAAAGTGGGAGCTGCCCGGTGGGCGGCTGCAGGTGGGCGAGACGCCAGCGGAGGGATTGGCGCGCGAAATAAAAGAAGAATTTGGTGTCCCAATCATTGTCAAAGAGCCTCTAACAACTGGCACGTTTGTCTTGGCACGTACGCAGGAGCCGCACTTCTTTGTCGTTTATATATGTGAACTCACGGAGCCCGAGAAGGAATTCACGCTCGACCCGCAGGAGGTCGAAGAGGCTCGTTGGGTAAGCCGAGATGAGATGGCGCCACTGGATATATGGGAACAATTCAGAGAAGCGCTCGAGGTGTATTTCGGTAAGCAATCGTGAGTAAATAATTGCCACAAACAAAAACCCCGCCCCATAATGGGGCGGGGTTTTTGTTTGCTAATAATTTGTTAATCCCTGTACTGATCGTCGTCGCTTCTATCACCCCTTGCTTTCGGCTTTTGCGTATTGCCGAAGTTTTTGTTGAGCGCGTTCATGCTCGAGCGAACCAGCACAGTGTTCGGATGGAGTGTCTGCCTCCAGCCCGGTTTCATTGTCTCGGCCAGCGTATAGGTACCCGCCGCGAGATTTCCGAACGAGTAGTTGCCGTTGCTATCAGTCACCGCGCTAGCGGTGAAGCCATGAGGGCCTTTGATAGTGACCGTCCAACCCGAGAGCCCAGGTTCGCCCGCATCTTTGCGGTGATTGGCGTTGAGGTCGTTAAACTTGACGCCTGATATCACGCCCGGTTTGAAGTTGCCGAAGTTTTTATTCTTAGCGACTTGGCCCGCAGTGAGCACTACCGTGTAGCTGCCGCTCGAGGGGACGGTTTGTGTCCAACCGGCTTGGACTACCTCACGCACGATGTACGTGCCTGCGGCAAGGCCGAGGAAGTGGTATGCGCCGTGGCTATCCGTCACTGTTGAGACATCGCCGGCGTCAAGAATGCCATTAGTGTTCTTGTCGATGTAGATAGTGACCCCCGCAAGTTTATGGTGATTGCCGTCTTTAAGCGTCCCATCACCGTCTCGGTCCTCATATTTAGTACCCAAGATGGCGCCGAGGAGTTTGTTGTTTGTGTTTACTATGGTGCACGTCGCATCACCTCCAGCGCTAACAGCAACGGCGCTACAATCGCTGCTTGTCTGGGTCCAGCCAGCCTTCGCAGTTTCTGTGACCGTGTAGGAGCCTGGTGTGAGATTCGGGAAGGTTACCGACCCGGTGTTGCCGGTTGTGGTGATAGTGAAGGAGCCAATACCATTACTGCCGGTAAAGCTGAAGGTGCTGTTGCCGCCAATCGCTTCCTTCTCGATAGTCAGGCTGCCTGTGGTCGGGCAGGTCTTGTTGAAGACAATGACATACTTGTCACTTTGGAGATTGGTGAAGCTCGGGTTAGTCAGGCTCGGCGTAGCTGCCTGAGCTGCGGCGAGTGTATCGCCGGTGCTATATCCAACCAAACTGAAGGTGTGTGAGCCGTCGCAGGACGCGCCCACGACTGCACTGCTGAGGACTTCGTCAGCCTCATAATTTGCGCCTGCATTTGATCCAACAAACGATGCTTCATACGCGCTGTCAGTCGGCCCCCAACCCACCGGGCTAAGGGTGAATGGAGCGTTCGTAGCAACGCCGAGATTGGGCGAGTCGAATGTCGTTTCCATTGGGAACACGGCGCTGTTTATATTTGTATCAACCGCCAGTACTCCGTCGACATACTTGAAGATATGCACCTGCGGCATTACCACCGGCGTGTTGTCGACAATTACTTTTGTTGCCGCGCTCCATGGGCTCAGGTTGCCGTCAGCGTCCTTCGCGCGAGCGTGCCAATACCATGTGCCTGCGGGCGTGCCTGGTGTCGGTATTTCAGAGATGCTAAGCGCTCCGGACTGATACACAGGAGTTACGAATGAGCCGTCAGGATTGAGTGTAGGTGAGTTAGATGATTCGTAGAAGTAGGCAATAGGTGGGAATGGATCGGTTACGTCCGTCCAGTCTGCCGTCAACCATGTTGCAGTGGTAAGCGTTGTGCCGTCTACAGGGGAGACATTCACTGGGGCAGGAAGGCACGCCTGGTTGTGTACGATCACGAACGCATCACTTTGAAGGTTGGTGAAGTTTGGCGCGGTCGTGGTCGCTACAGCTGCCATCGCGGCCGCAAGCGTTGCGCCGGTGGAGTAGCCAACTAATGTATATGGCTGGCCGGTTGTGCAATCTGCACCAACCACTGCACCGCCGGTAACTTCGTTCGTGGTATAGCTTGCACCCACGGTCATGTCGGAAGTAATCGCCTCATAGGGGTTCGGGCTATTGAATCCAGCCGTGCTGAGATTAAACGTGCCGGATCCCGCGCCAATATTTGTCGCGTTCCATGTTGCGGACATAGGGAAGGCAGAACTGTTGGCACTTGCCGCTGTTGCCTGCACACCGTCGATAAGTTTATCGATGGTGACTTTAACGGTTGAAGGCGGAGGAGTCGGAATCGGACCCGAAGACTGAGAAAAATTATCAACCAAGAAGCCGTTGCCTGCATCGGCAGGAGTCGCGGTGCCGCTCTCACGAAACTCAACGGTCTTTATAATGCGCGGTGACTGTTCCGCTGCAGCCTCTGGGTCGAAGCGATAATAATCCTCCCATGAGGTACCCGTGTGGACAAGTGAGCCGTCAATATAGACTTTCACTATGTCATTACCCGCACCGTCTACCATGTCCATGGTGAGTTTTATGGTGTGAGATGTTCGGCTTATGGTGCCGACATCGACATCATTGAATGTTGCCACAGTACCGACTGGCCCTGGGTCAGTCACATCGTCAAAGAAGACATGGATGCCGTCCGCTTGATCTTCGAACCGCAGATAGCTCATACGTGAGCCGTCGCCGCGGTCAGGGGAGACCGAAAGGTGCATACCGGTCTGCAGTGTTTGCAAGACCGATGCGATGTCAAACTGCATTTCGAAATGCGCTTGTTTTGTCCCAGGAGAAAAAGTGCCGTTTGTTGACGCAGTTTCTCCAACAGAGTCCGTTAAGGGTTTTGCGAACGTTTGGTCACCAAACGAGCCACTGGTTACCGCGTCGGAGATCTGCAGACTTTGTGCGCCAAAACCTGCGGGGATACCAGTTGCAGTAACATTGGCGTCATAGGATCCAGTCTTGAGCCACCCATCTTGTCCATTAATGTTGCCGACGGTATACGTTGGCGATTCGAAAGTAACCGGACCGACCGTGTCTGCCATCGCAGGCAGAGCGAACATGAACGCTGCCGAAACCACTGCGGAGACCAGGAGGTACTTATTGGTCTGCATATGTTGTGTACTAGGATTAAAAATAAATAAATTTATAAGTGAACATTGAACACCCCATGCTACAGAGTTCAACGTGAACGCTACGTGAATGGTCCAAAACAGATATAATGCTCGGATGACGCAAAACGAGGCGCTCGCGATATTGAAGACCGGCGCCAATGTATTTTTGACTGGCGAGCCGGGGAGCGGCAAGACACACACCGTTAATCAGTATGTCGCGTATTTGCGCGAACATAGTATAGAGCCGGCAATAACTGCCTCAACCGGGATAGCGGCCACGCACATCGGCGGCTACACCGTGCATTCGTGGAGCGGCATCGGCGTGAAGCGCGACTTGACCCCCTATGATTTAGACGCCATCGCCAGCAATAAACGTGTCTGGGGTCGTGTGCGCAATACCTCGGTGCTCATCATCGACGAAGTCTCGATGCTCTCGGCCAGCACGCTCGAGATGGTCGACGCGGTCTGCCAAGAGGTGCGCCGGGAAAGGCGGCCTTTTGGCGGGTTGCAGGTGGTCCTCGTGGGCGATTTTTTTCAACTGCCGCCAGTCACTAAACGAGAAGAAAAAAACGAAGAAGAAATACAGCTATTGTTTGACGAAGGGCCGCGCTTCGCCTGCGATGCCACCGCGTGGGGCTCGCTTCATTTGATCCCGTGCTACTTGAGCGAGCAGCATCGCCAGGAGGATAAAAAGTTTCTTGATTTTCTCTCGGCCGTGCGCCGCGCCGAGGTCACTCCCGTGCACCGTGCGCTCCTCAAGGAGCGTTTTGCGGGTCGTGCGCGCGAGGGTGTGACCGAGCTCTATTCGCATAACGCGAACGTGGACACGCTCAATGGGGAGCAACTACGGAAGCTCCCTGGCACAGCACGACAATTCCAGATGGGGAGCTGGGGTAGCGAGCGGCTCGTGGCCGGCCTCAAGCGCGGCTGTCTCTCACCCGAAGTTTTGTCGCTTAAAGTCGGTGCGCGCGTGATGTTCACCAAAAACGACACCATTACCGGGCGCTTTGCCAACGGCACGCTCGGCACGGTCGCAGGATTTGATTCGAGCGAAGGCTATCCGATGGTGAAGACCAATAGTGGCAGCTCCGTTGTCGCCGAGCCGATGGAGTGGAATCTGCAAGACGCGGGCAAGGTGTTGGCGCGTGTCGAGCAGGTGCCTTTACGGCTGGCGTGGGCGATGACCATCCACAAGAGCCAGGGTATGTCGCTCGATGCGGCGCATATGGACCTCTCCAACACGTTTGAATACGGGCAGGGCTACGTGGCGCTCTCGCGGGTGCGTACGCTCAAAGGATTATCCTTAGCGGGTTTTAACGACCGCGCGCTCGAGGTGCACCCGGCTATTTTAGAAAAAGACGTGGAGTTTCGTGCAGAATCAGAACAGGCGCGCGAAATTTTCGCGCGCCTGTCTGCCCCGGAGCTCAAAACCATGCAGCGCAATTTTATCCGCGCCTGCGGCGGCCGTGAGGCGAAGTAAGACTAGTTGATAAACACGAGCACAGGGTGATCAGGGACCGAGATAGTAGCGCTCGTCTGCGACCCTAACGAAGAGGTGGGTGAGGTGCCATTGATCGGGTCATAGACCGTCACCGTCTTGGTACTCCCCAGGCTGAGGTTGACGTTTACCGCCCCCGTCGAAGCAGTGCCAGAACTCCAGTTCGGAGCCGCTTCGTTCCATAACACGAGGACGAACGTGCCGTTGCTCTTTTCGAGCAACACTTGATGTGCACTTGAAGGGAGGCCGCTCACCGAGTAGCTAAGCGACCCGGGTGTGAAGCTGCTATCACTCAAGAGAGTGGTTAAGTTGTGGAGAGCGGTCGCCGCCGGCTTGGGCGTGTTGTCGCCATAGAAGAGCCCGAAGTTTGCTTCGCGGCCGCTGGCAGACCCGACATAGGAGCCCTGGTCGCCCAGCTCATAGAGGTACGTCCTCCCAACATTTTGAATGAACGTGTCGAACACATAGTTCAGTTCAAGCTTTGCGTGGGTGTTGATGTCCACGCTTGCTTCGGTATCGGGGCGCGTTGAGTAGCCGCCTTCGGTAATGACGATCGGCCGGCCCGAAGCCCAATTGAGGCTTTGACTGCTCCACGATTGAAGCCAGCTGTAGGGGATATTGCCGCTGACCGGATAGGAGTGCGAGGTCGCATAGTCGCAGGAAGACGCGTTATTGCCGTAGTTATAACTATTGGAGCCCGCGTTCCCAAGGGTAAAGCAGTAGACCGGGATGTTGGCGGTCGCCGAGTTTCCTTTCATTCCCGAATAGAGCGACTGTTGGTCTCCAGTGACACTCCCGCTCGGTGCCCAATTATCCACCTCGTTATATCCTTCTGCTGAGGCGACCATGCTCGCATATTGTTGTAGCAAGCTAATGGCCTGCGAGGCGGTGGTGCCCCAGCCCGTCGGCAGATAGAGGTCGAACTTGGTCCCGATGGCGCTGTTGATCTGCTTCAAAACCGGCATATTGCTAACTCCAGCGAAATCGCGCGCGTATTTGAAGCCCAAGTACGTAATGTTTTGTTCGACTTTCGATACGTTGCTATATGGCGCGTCGCCCACCAACCCATCGGCCATGTGCACCTCTACGCCGAGCGTGTCGATGAAGGCGTACGCACTTTTTGCCGGTGTGCCACCCGTGGGTGTCGTCTGCGTAATGGTCGTCGTAGTTGTTGTGGTAGTAGTGGTCACTCGCGGATCGCTCGTCGCGGTCCACGTGTCGCTCCCTTTCGCTTTAGACCACCAGTTGCCAGCCGAATTCTGCTGGTAGACGAGATGGTTGTAGTACAGAAGGAGCGTGACGTTGTAGGTATTGGCGTCGGTAGTCCCGTTAACCACTATCTGATTGCCGTATCCTTGCGCAGAACTATCGACGAGCTTCCACACTTCGCCGGTAGCACCCACCAGTTGCGGCCCGACGCTGGTGACCGTCGCGCCCTGGGCGGATTCAGTCACGGTTGGCGTGACGGGAGCCGCCGTAACCACGGCCGTGCGCGGATCGCTGGTCGCCGTCCACGGGTCGCTCGCCTGTGCCTTGTACCACCAGTTGCCATCTGAGTTTTGCTGGTAGATGAGATTGTTGTAGTACATCAGGAGCGTAACGTTGTGGGTGTTCGGGTCGGTCACGCCGTTCACGGCTATTTGATTACCGTATCCTTGGGCAGAACTATCGACGAGCTTCCATGATTCATTGGTGGCGTCCACTAACTGCGGCCCGACTGCCGTAGTCATCGCGCCCTGTGCGGATATCATGGTGTTTGCGGTAGTGGTCGCGGTGCACGACATCGCTTGCCTGGTCCGAGCGCCCACGGCGCCATAACCAGTCGTCGAGGGGGATCCGGAAGATACGATGCCGTGGGCGGATTGCCACTGCCGCAGCATGCTTTGGGTCGATTTACCGAAATAGCCCGTGGGGTTCACGCCGAGGAAATTCTGCAGACGGGTGACGTCTCCGTTCGTGGTCGCGTCGGTTGAGCCGAGGCTGAGATTGTAGGTAAGATTGACGCACGAGGCCGCGGCGGTGGCCGGGGTGCTCGTGGTTACCGACGATGCGTCGGTCTGATAGTAAAGCGCAGCGCGCACACTGGCGACCATCGCCGAATCAACGTTGAACGATTCGAGCAGACCAACGATGGCTTGAATCTGCGGCGATGATAATAACGACGCATGTGCCGTGCCCGCCCCCGCGAACAAGGAGAGCGCGATCGCGACACCGGTCACATAGGTACCAAAGCGTGTATTCATAGAACGAATAAATTTATTTGTAAACGCACCTGGAATAACGATACCACTGTTTTTAATATACAAGTACACACGTGCATTAAGGATTAATTTTAGGTATTGTAAGAGCCGCGGGCATGTGGCGGAATTGGTATACGCGTACGTCTCAGAAGCGTATGGAGTAATCCTTGGGAGTTCGAGTCTCCCCATGCCCACAGCTCAAGCGTCGTCTCTATCGATGCTCCCGTCATCCATGATCTCCGAATCATGATAACCCATAGATTCAGAGTTCCAGCCCCGCCGCAATCATAAACTCACAACTGTAATGCTAAGATCGACAAACGCCGGCGACCGACCGATGCCGCCAGCGTTCTTCATTTATCACTTGCTGTATATCAAGTATCCATAATATAATGACGGCATGTTAAAAATCTTTAATACGCCCAAAGGCGCACTTACATCATTAGCAACAGTAGCTGTACTCGCATTCGTGCTGCTGGCCGCACCCGCATTTTTTATATCTGCTGCGCAAAAGGCATCTGCAGCGACGACCGCGACGCTCGCCCGCACGCTTTCCACCGGAGACAGTGGAAGCGACGTGCTGGCGCTGCAGCGGTTTCTCATCGACGAGGGGTTCCTCACCGTGACTGCCAATGGGAAATACGGTCCTGCTACCACGAAAGCCGTCGCCGTGTTTCAAAAGGCACACAAGCTCGAGCAGACCGGGGCGGTGAGTCCCAAGACGCTCGCCTTACTACAAAAACTCACAGGTGGCACGGCAGTCGCACCTGCCTCGTCTCCAACAACACCAACGGTTCCGAGTTCCGCCCCGGCTAACCCAGACGGCCTCGTCACCCAGGCACAACTCCAGCAGGCAGTCAGTGCCACCGTACAACAAACGCTCAACACCGTGAACACCGCGCTCTATGGCGCCACCTCCACTATGGCAGGTGGCGGCCTTTGGGGCGCCATCGCCGCCTCGCAGAAGATCGACAATCTCAGCAACGTCACCATCAACGGCGCACAAGTAACCGGTGGTATCTCGGGGCTGACGGCGTCTGACATCCCAATGCTACCCTACCTATCGCTCTCGGGTGGTACCCTTATGGGTTCTACCACCATTCCTGGACTTATTCTGCCGAACGTCGCCGGCTCGGCGCAGTGTCTCCACGCAGACGCTAACGGTAACGTGACCGGCACGGGAGCGGATTGCAGCTCTCTGGTAGGGAACATAAGTTCTTCCACGGTTACCGCGACCGGGTCCACTGCTGCACGAGCTTTGGCGGACCGGGCGGCTGATGCGGTGAACGTGAGAGATTTCGGTGCGAAGTGCGACGGGACGACCAACGACACCGCCGCCTTCCAGGCGGCGGCCAACCTGGGCGTCGTAGTGCATGTTCCAGCTGGCCACTGCATGCTACAATCGCTGGCGCTCCAAACCGGCACCTGGATCGTCGGCGAGGGGCGCCCCGGCCAATACAATTGGCAGAGCCCGAGCGGAACTGTGCTGGATTTCAATAACGGTGCAGTGGGAGCTGATGGCATCACCAGCAACGGTACCGTTCAGTCTGGGGGCCTGGCAAACCTACAAGTGGAGCGGGCGCACGGGAACGGCATCAACGTTACCGCAGTCTACTTTGAAGTGGACAATATAAACAGCGCCTACAACGGCCTGAATGGACTGTCTTTAGCGAATTCATGGATGGTTACGCTCCGCAATTCTCTATTTGAAATGAACGGAGCCAATGGTTTTTCAGATTACTCCCCGTTAGCTCACGCCTACACGACGCTATCGCTACAAAATGTCTACGCCCTGAAAAACACGAGCGCCGGTATAGTTATACAGAATATCACGGCGGTTTCCGCTGTGGCCTCCGCAGCGGATGCCAACGGCTCGGCTGGATGGGAAATAATCGGTTCGATTGGGACTATTTCAGCAGGGGATGCGGAAGCTAACGGCACATCTGGATACCACTATTCAAATTCATCGTTTACGTGTATTGCTTGCATTGCGTCTGGCAATAACACCTCCGCCATTAGCTATCAGACGAACCACTCTCTGATTGAGAATGGCAGTAATGTGCAGATGATGACCCCGGTTGATTACGCAATTTTACCAGCTACGCCATCGGTTAACGTATTGGATACCTCTAATTTGACTTATTCATTTGGTAAATTCATGGGTCAGGTCGCCAACAGCGGCACCGGGAAGGTGGTCAACGAACAGAACTTGTTGGTCAATCCTGCCTTCGTCGGAAATGCAAGCGCGGCAGGAAACGTTACGGCCGGGGCGGGAAGCGCTAATGCCTTGGCGATGGTTGGAGCGGCAAGCGGCGCTGCACCTTCCGTTGTGGCATCTGGCCTGGATACGGATATTTCCGTTGGGTTGACCCCGAAAGGGGCCGGGCGAGTAAATGTGAATGGCACAGCACTGCTGCCGTCCGGGCAAAAAATCTCGTTCAACGGAAGCGCCAACCTCGCCGGGCAGTATGCTTTGTATGGCGACATTGGCAACACCATTATCAACGTTCCGGCCAGTGGCACAATTATGTTCCGAATCAACAATGCAACGGCCGCACGTATTGATGCCGCAGGGCACCTTTGGGGATCGGACAACGAAACTCCGACTATTGCCACGAATGCGTGCGGCAGTGCCACGCAAGGCACTGTCAGCGGCACAGACCAGTCGATGTTGGTGACGGTAGGAACGGTCGGAGTGACTAGTTGCACAGTGACTTTCGGCGCGGCATGGGCGGCGAGGTCGCCACATTGCTCAATGACGCCGGCCAATACGGCAGCCGCCGCGCAGGGAACGACAGGAGCCTATTTGCCGTCGCCCAGCGGCACAACATTTGTGATTACAGGGGCGGCGCTGGCCGGCGCCGCATATCAGGTGCACTGCCAGTGACCTTATTGGTGCGTATCGACCGCGAGGGCGGCACGGGAAACGATACGGCTACCGGCGTGACGGCGACGGACGTCGCGAAGAGCGCCGCCGTGGTCTACACGTCGGGTGAGGCGCGGCTGATCCTCCGCACGGCCCATTGACGGATGGCCGGATCGGCGGCGGGCGCCGAGCATCCTCGCTGGCGGGGGCAACGACGTATCTGGCCTTTCCCGCCATGGCCTTCTGAGCGGCGAGCTTATCGGAGGCGCGAGCGGCTCCTACGTCGAACATCTCGGCGACGTGGACATCTACGCTGGCGGTTACGACATCAATGCGGTCGGCACCGCGATGAATCTCACGCGGACCAAAACGATCGAGGGTGTCGGCGCGGGATGGATGGCGGAGTGGCGAAATCCCGGCGGAACGGCGCCGCTCGATGTGGTCTATGCCGGCGGCCGTCCAGCTTCGTCGTGTTGGAGAAATGTGGGAAGAAATACGGCAGTTCGGAGGAATGCACCGCGCCCATCTCGAAGCCGGGGTCGTCGGTCACCGGCGGCGGGTTCGGGTCGGCGAACTCCGACTGGTAGACCGCCACTGCGCGACGCATCAGCTTCGCGGTCTGCAGGTAAATGCAGGTGTTGATGCCGACATCCGGGCGGAAATCCCCCCAGACCGTGCCGAGCGCCGAGGACGGCGAGGAGTAGGCCTCAGCCGGGTATTCCCGTATCACCGCGTCCGCCTTGTCGCCGTACACCGCCTTCAGGTGGGCGCGGTAGTTCTCCGCGGTCACCTTGTCGCCGGCCTGCGCAGCGTAGGCCACGTAGAGCCGCAGCTCGTCCCTGGTTCCGCCGGAGACAACCGGGACTTTGACGAACCGCCCGGAGTCCAACGCCACGGCGCCGGGCAGCGGTATCGTCTGCGCGCCGGTCGCCGGCAGGTAGGTGACGATGCTCGCCCCTTGCACCTTGGCGGCCGCCGCCAGCAGGTCGTTCACCGGTTTGCGCCGCAGGCAGACCAGCACATCGGCGCCGGTGCAGCCGAGCTGCTCCGCCACCTTCCGCCCGGTCTCGCTGGCATCGGCGACCGTGGGCAACGGCGTGGCGCAGCCGGCGCTCTGTATGATCGCGCGGTGGAACAGCCCGGCGGTTTCAGCGGGCGCCAGGATGTGCATGCACACCGAGGCGGCGCCCGCCGACTCGCCGGCCAGCGTGACGTTGCGCGGATCGCCACCGAACGCAGCGATGTTGCGGCTCACCCAGCGCAGCGCCGCCCTTTGGTCCTCCAGCCCATAGCCACCGTTGTGGCTGGCGAGGAACCACGGGCTCGCCATGAAGCCGAACACTCCGAGCCGGTAGTTCATCGACACCACCACCGCGTCGCCGGCTCGCGCCATAGCATCGAGTGGATACAGCGCGGTCGAGCCGCCCACGAAGGCGCCCCCGTGGATCCACACGATCACCGGCCGTGGCCGCGCCTGTGCCGTTGTCGGAATGGTGACGTTGAGCGTCAGGCAGTCTTCGGTGTCGCTGGCCTCCGTGAGGCCGTAGCGCGCGACCTGCGGGCAGGCTGGGCCGAACCGCGCGGCATCTCGTACGCCCTTCCACGGCTTGGCGGCGCGCGGCAACGCCCAGCGCAATTCTCCGACCGGCGCTGCCGCATAGGGGACGCCCCTGAACTCTCGCACCCCGTCGTGCAGCACACCGCGCAAGCGGCCCGACGCAGTGTCCACGACTGGCCGGCCATCCCCGGCCGCCCACGCGCAGGGACAGAGAATCAGCAAGGCGGCCGCGCCGGCCGCCAGGAGGTTTCGCACCTGCACTGCACCTTCGGTTTCCGTTGCAGGCTACGGGGCGGCCGGGCGGCGAGACATTGACTTAGGTCAATGCCGACTGCTCAGTCGCCTGGATGGGACGCTGCCGTCTCTCTGTCGCGCGTGCCCCAGCGGGTAAACTGGCGTCATGACAGCGACACTGCCGAACAAGCCCGAGCCGTCGCCGCCGCGGCGCACGCCGACCACGTCGCAATGCCTGCCGGACGGGACGCTGGTCGAGATTCTCTACGATTCGGTACGTCGCGCCACCGCGCTGTGCGTCTGGCGCGACGGCCGCGCGTCAGTGGAGTCCGAAGTGCTGTTGGGGCAGGAGCGCCTGGTGCCCTTCTCGCCCGACAACAACATCATCAAAAACAACGTGGTGCTGCTTCCGTCGGAGCCGGCCGAATACGGCACCAAGGACGACCTGATCGAAGAGATTCGGCAGTTTCTGCACCGGTATCTCGACGTCAGCCCGGCCTTCGAGGATGTGGCGGCGTATTACGTCCTATTCTCGTGGCTGTATGACGCCTTCAACGAGGTGCCCTACATTCGCTTCCAGGGCGACTACGGCACCGGCAAGACGAGGGCGCTGCTGGTGGTCGGATCGCTTTGCTACAAGCCGTTCTTCGCCAGCGGGGCTAGTACGGTCTCGCCGATCTTCCATATCCTAGATGCGTTCCGCGGGACGCTGATCCTCGACGAGGCGGA
>CAIUOD010000032.1 GCA_903900775.1 Candidatus Adlerbacteria bacterium
CTTTCTAAAAACTAAATCGCGCTTGTCCCAAGAGTAAACATCGGCTGGCCGGTTAGCGCAACATAGGGGTAGTAGGAAACCACGCACTGGTACGGCGCGGTGATCGCCAGCCCAAGTACTTGCTGGCCAATACTCTTTGGCGGCCCTGCAGAAAAGGTGATTGTGGCGGGTGTCCAAATATAGAAAGGATTCGGATCTCCTCCTGCCGGCACTATGGTTATCCAAACGGCCGCATTGAGACAATAAGGATATATGGCAACGATGCGGCCCCCGAAAGAAGGGTGAGCCGCGCTTGAGACGGAACTACCAGCAAGCCCTAGGCCAATAGCCCCCACCCCAAGCCCCATTCCCAGACCAATAAGTGCGACGTAATTACTGCTGGCACTGGCACTGCTTGCAATAGATGATGCGGTGTTGGTCGACGTTGCCATCGTTAATGCGGAAAATTGAGCGAGGGCGGGAGTGGTGGGTAAAAAGAGAAGCGCGAGAGCAAGAACGCAGGATAGGAAGCGCATATTTCGTATTATACTACAAGAGCATGAACCCTCGCCCGTATCTGCCCAGCCTGCAGTTTTCACTCATCGTACTTTCTCTTCTCGGAGCTAGCGGGCTCATCTATGCCGCACAAGTAACCACCACGCCTGCACCCCCCGCAAGCATCGCGAGCACCGCCCCCGACGCCGCCTCGGCTGCCACCGACCATAGCAATTGGGCGTCCTCGCTCGCGGCGATACAAGCACAGGAGGGTTCCTCATCGCTGCCCGCTGCACCCGACCAAGATTTGGTCGGCCAACTACTACAGGGCGCCCAAACCCAAAATCTGACGGACACCGTGGGGCGCACGTTACTCATTAGCCTCACCAACGCACAGGCCCAAGGGCTGGGGGCCGATACCCCGACCCAAAATACGATCATAAGCCAAGCGTTAAGCCAAATAGCGCCGCCCCAGCCAAGCATTATCTATACCGCAAAAGACCTCACTATTGTGGCCGACTCGGGAGGGGCACTGCACTCCTATGGCGCCGCGCTCGTCGCGATTTTGGCACAACACCCCGAAGCGGGGGTCGGGCAAACACTCACTATTATCGGGAGCGCGGTGAATGGCGACCCGAGCAAATTGCCGGAGCTTCAGGCGATAGGGGCGGGGTACCGCGCGCTTGCCAAAGATCTCGCCGCCGTCGCCGTGCCACAGTCGCTCGCGGCGACCCACCTGCAAGCAGTAAACGACTTCGAGCAGATGAGCGAGGCGTACCCCGCGATGGAGGCAATACAAGGGGACCCAGTGCGCGGCCTCTCGGGTTTACAGCAGTTCAACACGCTCGAGAGCGACGCACAAAATCTGTTCATAAAAACCGCCCAAACATTCGCTAAGAACGGTATACTTTTTACTACACAGGACGATCCGCAAGGGTTGTGGGCCTCGCTCCTATCCGGATAATTACGAATGAACAAAAAAACTATTTACATCATTCTCGGGGGCATCTTGGTGGCGGTGCTCGTCGGCCTCGCGTGGTGGTGGTTTTTTAATCGCACCGCAAGCACCCCCGCCGCCACCCAGAACGGGAGCTTTGGCACGGCACAGAATACCACCAGCAGTAACTCGGTGGGCTCCGGCACACAGACCAACGTGGCAAACGCCGTCCCCGAGGTGGGCGGGGCCTCCAGCGAGGCGCAAACAAACCAAGGAACGTTGAGCTACGCGAGCAAAACAGTTTACGACCCGACTACCGGCGTCGTGACCATCCTGCCCAGCTCGGGCGCGACGGTTACCATAAGCCCCGCGATACAAACCACGAGCACTTCGGGCGGCTCAGCATCGGGAGCTATTTGGCTTTCGGGTTCGCCAGCCGGCACGGACACCAATACCGCCGCGGTGGGGAGTACGGGTACCACGGTGGGGAATGTAAACAACACGTCGCCGACCATCGCGAGCGTCGCCGCGAAGGGCACCGTCTTTAGCCCGACTACCGTCGACCTGAGCAATACCTCGCTCGCCATGGGTGTCTTGCCGCTCATAAGCAACCAGCAACTCAATAGCACCAGCGGTGGGCTTGGCCTCGGGGGCGCCGTCGCGGGCGCGGTGGCGGCTGGTGCAGTCGCGTGCGCACTCCCATCACTGGCGGCTTTTGTCGCCTCGTCATTTCAACTTTCGGTATTAGCAAACTCTTTGAGCGCAAGCTCCATTGCGCTGGTGCCGGACCCGCTCACGGTTAAAACCGATAGCCCATCCGCGGCAGTGGGTGCCCAAGGCGGCACCGCGGCGGGCGCGGGTACCAACATCAGTAACAACCTCAATCTCTCGGTCAATCTTTCTAACCTGATCCAGAGCCGTCTGCTCGACTGCTTTGCTCGCCAGGTAGCCAAGGCGATGCTCCAACAGATGGTAAAGAGCACGGTCTCGTGGATTAATTCGGGCTTTAACGGCTCGCCCTCGTTCGTGCAAAACTACAATCAATTTTTTACCAACGTTGCCGACCAGGCAGCCGGGAACTTCCTCAAGAGCAGTCAGCTCTCCTTCCTCTGCAGCCCCTTCAAACTGCAGGTGAAGATAGCTATCGCCCAGAGCTACGCTAACCGCAATGCACAGTCCTGCACCCTCACCAAAGCGATCAGTAACATCAATAATTTTATGAATGGCGATTTCTCCCAGGGCGGCTGGGCGGGGATGCTCTCTTTTACCGGCACGCCGACCAACAACCCCTATGGCGCCTTTGCCTACGCGTCAATCGGGCTCCAGACGGCACAAAGCAATGCCGTTAATAATAAAAAGACCGATCTTTCTTTAAGCGGCGGCTTCCTTTCTATAACGCAAAAACAAAACTGCAACGACGTGAGTGGCTCAGATGCCGCAGTAGGGGCAGGGCAAGAATTAGAAGCTATCCCGACTCAAACGGACGCTAACGGTGTTCCGGTCCCGGGCAGCGCCCTCAAGAGCCGCGTATGCGATGTTAAGAATGTGACGCCGGGCACCGCCATCGCCCAGTCGCTCGACAAAGCGTTGGGCATTGGGCCCCAAGAGGCCTCCACCGCGCAATATTTTGATCAAATCATCAGCGCGCTCGTGGGCCAACTTATCCAAAACGTCGCCTACAAAGGGCTCTCTAATCTGAGCTCCGGTGACAACGGGTATACAACCGTCACCAACAGCGGCGACGTGGCTAATTCAATTCTCCAGAGCATCCTCCAAAATGTCCCCGCGCTCACGCAGTCGGCTCAGCAGTCGATAAACATCAACACGCAGAATGTGCACGACATACAGACCGTGCTCGGCCAGGCGCAGGCGCTCAAAAACTGCTGGCAAAAAGCTATCACCGCCTCAACGACACTCTCGAGCGCCCAGGCAGCCGCCGCCAAACAAAATGCCGCGGTAGCCGACCCGATCATCGCCGACCTCACCAACCGCGCCGCGACCTACCAGCAGCAGATCTCGCTGGCCAACCAAAGCATCGCCTCGCTCAAGAATTACCAGGTGCAGGCCAACTCGACCACCGACCTCACCAACCTCGAGAACCTCATGAGTGACATGGGCGCGCAGATCCAAAACGGCGGCTTCACCGAAGACGCCGATGTGGTGAACGGCCAAGAGGACCAGATCGGGCTCCAATCTACCCTCACGAGCTACAGCTCGACCATCGCGACGAGCCAACAACAATGCAATGCGTTCTAAATTAAAAAATAAAACGTGGCGACGCGGCCTCTCAGCAACCCTGGGCGCCCTGTTCGCGCTCGCTCTCATTCTGGTGCCGCTCCAGATACATGGTGGTTCGACCGTTGCTCATGCTGCCGGAGAGGTTACTTGTGTGGATATAAATGGTCATTCGGTACCCAATCTCACACCAACTTCTTGCGGCCCAGACGCAACAGCGGTGAGCGCGGCGGTGGCGCCACCTGCTAATACAGACCCGGCTCAAGGTAAAATCTGCTCGGACGCAAGCACCTGCATAGGTGTTGTGGTGTACGTCTTTACCGTGCCGATAATGACGGCCTTTGCCTATATCGGTGCCAACATTTTCAGCATCGCGGTGGCGCTCTCACTCAACAGCAACGCCTACGCGCTCGACTTCCTTACCTCTAGCTGGGCCGTGGTGCGAGACCTCGCCAACATGGCGTTTATTTTCATCCTGGTCTATCTGGCAGTCACCATCATTTTCAGTGCCGAAAATTCTAATACCATGAAGGTGCTGGCGGCGACTATTATCATGGCACTACTCATTAACTTCAGTTTCTTTCTCACGCGGGTGGTTATCGACGGCGGCAACATTTTAGCCGTGCAGTTCTACAACGCGGCAACGAAAGATTCCCCCACGTTGACGAGCACAACAGGAATACCCACAGCACTAGCCGGTGGCGCCGCCACCAACACCAAAGACCTCACCTCCACCATTATGCAATCATTGGGCGTTCAGGGTTTGTTAGGCCAGGTTTCGTTCCAAGTCGCCAGCCAACAGGGTAGCGGTTTTACGCAATTCTTGGTCAATCTCATCATGATTGTCCTGATATATATATCTGTGGCCGCAATAATGGCTATGCTCGCCTTCGCTTTCCTTACGGTGGGTTTTAAATTTGTCATGCGCATTGTGGCACTCTGGTTCCTTATCATTGCCGCACCCGCTGCTTTTGCCGCCCGCTCTCTTCTTTTGACCAAAGGTCCGGCTGGTGGTTGGTGGAAGAAGTGGATGGAGAACTTGCTGCAATTTTCTTTCTACCCGGCAATATTCCTCTTTATGTTCATGCTCATGAATGTGGTGATGAAAGCGCTCGGACAGTGTGCTGCTGGCGTGACGGCCAGCGGCGGCACTTGCGGCCTTATACCGAGCACCATTACAAGCATGGGGAGTATCTCTCAAAACGCTTCGATTGATACCGCCTTCCCCGCAATAGGCGCAGCCATTGCCAATGTCGGGCTCCGGCTCGGGATTGTGCTCATCATGCTTTACTACGGGCTCAAGGTAGCCGACATGGTGGTCACCACCGGCACCGGCGCGGCAAGCGCCGCAAGCAATTGGGTTGGTCGCCGTGTGGGCGCTATGACGTATGGTGGTATTTCACGTGGACTCCGAGCCACGGCCGGATTTGCTGGAAACCGCTTGGCACAAAGTGCAACGGCGAGGGGTTGGGCAGGTAGCGAAGCGACCGGTTTAAAGGGTATCGCATCGAGAATGGCTGGCGCCGGACTCATCGGGACCGGCAGGAAAGCGGCCAATGGTAGTTGGGATGTACGCGGTGCATGGGGCGTGCGCCAAGGGCTCGAGAAGGCCAAAGGGCGTGTTGGCGACGTGGGCGCCCCGCCCGATAGGAGCTACCGGGCCAATGTTGACGCACGAACTACCGCAGAGAAAGCATTCGCTGGTCAACTCAAACCGTCTGACGAACAACTCCACGGAGCTTTCAAAACCGCGCTTGCTAAGCTAAAGGCAAGGGATCCAGAGGCCGCAATAAAGCTTCAAGATGCTGCTGCTCATTATGCTGATCAACAACAGAGTCTTAAGGACGGCAGCGGGGCCACATCGGAGACAGTCAAAAAAGCACGGGCGTACTACAATCGTGTTAAAAAAGAAACTAATTTTGCGGATGATCTCAAATCAGCAAAGGCTTCCGTTGGGGCTGACTCCGACAAAAACTATGCGAAGGCTCTTATGCGTAGCGTATTTAGTGGTGGCAGAACTGCTGGCATACAGCTTGCGGACCTTAAAAACGAGTCGGCACGCATTAAAGACATCCTCCCACGAACAGGCACAGAGGATGAACAGGATGCAAGACTCGCACGAGACAGCGGGGGAGCATTGGCCAGACTTCGCCGCGATAAACCCGTAAATGAGAAGTTCTTCGAAAGAATGGTTGAAAAGATAGGCGCAAGAGCTGATGAACTTGAAAGAGAGGGCAAGATCGGCCACGCACCGCTTGTAGACGCATCGGTCAGCAAGCAGGGGAGAGTTCGTGATTCAGGCAGAGGTGCCGCCCAGACTGCCGCTGAACCAAGAGCAAATTCCTCAACCCAAGGCCAAGCAGCGCCAAGCAGAGAACTGCCGCCCGCATCTACCGCTCGCGCTATACCAAACCTTCGCCCACGTAGTGGAGGACAAGCGCCGTTACAACCCTTTGGAGCTCCGCCCTTAACAGCAATGACCAGCACGAAAGAAGCGGCAGACAAAGAGCAAGCGGCACAAAACCAGGCGAGGTCAGAAGAAATGAGGAAGAACCGCGCCTCGGCCTTGCAAGCCATAGCACAGATGCCGCCAGCCATGATTCCGCCGAAAACAACCGCACCTTTTGCGCCCGCTATGGTTCCTCCAGGGACAGCCGCGCCGACTCCTCCTCCTGTCCCAGCAACGCCGCTCGCGCCGAAACCAACGCCTCCACCATCGCCCGCCTTCGTCCCTCCCGGCACAGTACCGTCAGCGCCCGCATTCATGCCACCAGGAACGCCCACACCAACGGCGCCAGATGCAAACACCGGGCCCACGAGGACCACTACTTCAACTAATCGAGGTGCACGCCGGCCAACAACCCAAGGAGATAAAACAACAGTTTCGTCAGAACAGGTAGCCGAGGCGGTAGCGAAGGCCGAGGGACCTGCGGCTCCGGCCAAATCAACAACCTCAGCTACCGAATCACAAACCGCGACAACCCCATCAACACAGCCGCAAGCGAAAGTTCTGATTGAGAAACAGGTGATAACCAGACCAGACGCGTCAAAAGATTACCGCGATATTTTGAGGACTAGAGACGAGCGGAAACTTAGACTCGAACAATTGCGCGCGACGCAAGAGACTGGTAAAACTCTCAAAGAAATCTTGGGGACGCTCCGCCAACAAGGTTCTGTCTCGCCCCAAATAATCAGGCAGACAAATAAAACTAACAACGATTCAAACCCGCCACCCACTCCAGAACCGCCAAAAGAAGAGCCGCCTCAAACAATTTAAAAATTATTAACTAAAATAAAATGACATGGACCAAAAGCTAGAAGAACAGATTAAGACACGTTTTGCAGAACTGCCCGAAGATGTACAGAAGGCGATACAGAGCGGCGACACCGAGGAGACGCTGCGCCAAATAGGGGAGGCGCATCAGCTCCACATCGATCAGATTGGCGCCTTGGGCGACGAGGTGCGGCTGGTGATGCTCGGCTTCGCCGACCCGGATGGTTTTGCCTCGGCACTCACCGAGCAGGCGCATATCTCGGCCGATGAGGCCACAAAAATTGCGAATGAAGTGGCCGAAAAAATATTCGTGCCAATTCGCAAATCGATGCAGGCTTTTATGGAGGAGCGCGAGCTCGATGACGAAGCGGCGGCCATTGCCGCAATGCCCGACACTACGCCGAAAGAAGGACTGCCCACGGAGCCAGGGAGCCCAGCGCCAGCGAAGCCTCAACAAACCATGCCCTCGGCACAAAATATGCTCACCCAGCCGACGGTCACACCTGCGCCCGGCGCACCGAAACCCTATAAA
>CAIUOD010000033.1 GCA_903900775.1 Candidatus Adlerbacteria bacterium
AAAAGGCACTGACTTCCGTACCATTACCGACGAAGAGATCGCCTACGTCGAGCGCGAACTCAACGAACGGCCGCGAAAGAGGCTGGGTTGGAGGAGCCCATTACAAGCAATGAGTGTTGCACTTCAAAGTTGAATTCGCCGTAGTTGGAGCTGACAGTTTTCATAATACATGGTATTGTGCCCTCGGCAAAGAACGCCGGCACCTAGTCGAGGAGCGACACGATGAAGGTCACTAATAACGCCCTATATCCGTTGATTGCCTTTGCTTGGCATGTGGATCGCGGGTACGGCGAAGACACCACTATCAACCCTGGAACGTCCGAGGTAGTGAAGGGTCCGTATATCGGCGAAATGGGCGACGGGGCCTGCCACATCGACGTCCCTGGCGAGATCACCTGCCAGGAAACACCGGACGATGAGCACGGATTCCAGGTCACCCTCGGATGCCAACTCAATCTGAAAAGCGGCGATGTCGGCATCACGGTACGGCATCACTTGGAACCTCGGATTATCGAGGAACCGACTGCTCGGGTTATCGAACCGCTGAAGCCGGGCAGCCCCGAGGCCGAAGCATTCCTCGAGGATACGATGTTCTTCTGACGGCGAGCCGAATAGCATCCCGGGAGCAACTTGCCGCCCCAGCTCCCGGGCGGCTCTTTTTTTATATAAAATAGGCCATTTTTTATAGTATAGCTTGACAAAAAAGGTGCGATATATTAAACTTATATAAATGCCAGAAAAGCAGGGTTCGCAATTCAGGAAACGGTCTAGTTACCAAGGGAGTCGCCCAAACAGTCAAGGTTTCCACAAAACAGGTTCTAGCCAGCGCCCGCCGCAGGGCGGCTTTCGCCATGGGTCAGCTCCGAGTCGCTCCGGTGGTTTTGGCAATCGCCCGCCACAGAAGCGCTCGGGCTATACGCCCAGCCGCATGAACATCTCGCGCTTCATCAACAAAGCGGTTGCTCCCGCGCAGGCCGAGCCAGCATTCGTGCCAGTGCATCGCTTCGAGGATTTCAATATTCGTCCCGAACTCAAAACCTCGATCATCAGCAAAGGCTACACGACGCCGACACCGATCCAAGACCGCGCCATCCCCGATGTTATTTTGGGCAAAGATGTCGTTGGCATCGCCAACACCGGCACCGGCAAGACCGGCGCCTTCCTCATCCCGCTCGTCAATAAAGTGCTGCTTAGCCGGGGCGAGCGCGTGCTCATCATGGTGCCGACCCGCGAGTTGGCAGTGCAGATCAACGACGAGCTGCGCGGCTTCGCCGCGGGCCTCTCAATCTTTGGCGTGGTCTGCGTCGGTGGCGCCAATATCACGCCCCAGATACGCGACCTGCGCCGCAAACCTAACTTCGTCATCGGCACGCCGGGGCGTATTAAGGATCTGCTCGAGCGCCGCTCACTCGTGCTCTCTGATTTTCATAATGTTGTCTTGGACGAGGCCGACCGCATGCTCGACATGGGCTTCATCCATGAGATGCGCCAAATCCTCAAACTCTTGCCCTCCCCGCGCCAGACGCTTTTCTTCTCGGCGACGCTCTCCAGCGATATCGAAAAACTCATCGGCGAATTCTTGCACGATCCTATTCGCATCAAAGTCCTGACCGGCGACACGGCCAAAAATGTCGAGCAGGATGTCGTGCGCGTCGCGCCCGGCGCAAATAAAATCGACGTCTTGCACGATCTGCTCATCCAGCCCGATTTCAATAAAGTGCTCGTCTTCGGCCGCACCAAGCACGGCGTGGAGAAGCTCGCCAAAGTGCTCACGGCGCGCGGCTTTAAAGCCGAGTCGATCCACGGCAATAAAACGCAGAATCACCGCCAAAAAGCACTCGACCTCTTTCGCCACGACCGCGTGCAGGTGCTCGTCGCGACCGACGTGGCCGCCCGCGGGCTCGACATCAACGGCGTCTCGCACGTTATTAACTACGACTTGCCCGGCTCGGATGACGATTACATCCACCGCATCGGCCGCACCGGCCGCGCCGGCAAAAAAGGCATCGCCCTCACGTTTATCGAAGGCCGCTAAACTTTTGTTTCAAAAACTCGATAGAGCGCGAGCTCGAGCGGCAACTGCGGGATAGGTGCGCGGCGAGTTTCGAGAAGCGCAGTAATGAGCTCGGCTAAAAGTTGCGCGTTCAATGCCGCGCCCTCTTTGCCAGCCAATGTTTCAAGAATTTGCATATCTTCTTCGCTAAATTGCTCCTGCAATTCTTTCTTCATACCCGGCGCAAAGCGGAGCAATAAAATCGCGCGCATGCGTGTTATCGCCAACAAGATAAAGACGCTCGGCTCCGAGCCGCCGGTTATTGCCGTGTGGAATGCTTCAAGCGCTCCGGCGATATTCTTCTGCCCCAGCGCCTGCAAAAACTGATTGGTGAGTTGGGCCGGCGGTGCGCCGACGATTTTTGCCACATCTTCGTCTGATATTTTTTTGCCCGCTGAGATAGTCAGGACTTTTTGCAAGACGCCCAAAGTGTCGCGGAAGCTCCCCTCCCCCATGAGCGCCACGAGCTCGGCGCCCGAGGGCGAAAGTTGCGCGCCTTCTTTTTTAGCAACATCGAGCGCCAATTTTTGCCGCTCGGCTTGCGACGGTTTTTTAAAATTAAAGACCTGGCAACGCGAGATGATGGTCTCGGGGATCCGATCGAGCTCAGTGGTCGCCAAGACAAAGATGACGTGCGCGGGCGGCTCCTCCAGAGTCTTGAGCAGAGCGCCCCACGCGTCACGCGTGAGCGCATGCGCCTCGTCGATGATGTAGACCTTATAGTGCGAGTCGAAGGGCATCGTCGAGACCGCGTCGCGAAGCGCCCGCACCTCGTCGATACCGCGATTGCTCGCCGCGTCCATCTCCCACAAATCTTTATCGCTCGTGCCGAGGGCATCAGCCAAGATGCGCGCGAGCGTCGTCTTGCCCGTGCCGCGCCCGCCGGCAAAGAGATAGGCGTGGGCGACCTTCCCAGCCGCGACCGCCGCTTTGAGCGCCTCGACTACCTCAACCTGCCCGCGCACTTCGTCGAAGGCTCCCGGGCGATATTTGCGATAAAGCGCCAGGTTCTCTTTCACCGCTCTAGTATAAACGTTTCTATAATATCTTTCACCTCCGCGGCAGAGTTGGTGGCCATGAGCTTCATGCGCAGCTCTTTAGCGCCGGGGAAGCCTTCCGCATACGCTTTGAAGTGCTTTTTCATGATAGAGAAATTCTTGACATCGCCGAGCAATTTTTCGAACAATGCCGCGTGCTCGGCCGCAATACGCAGGCGCGTGGTTAAAGCCGGAGAAAAGTCCGGCTGCGGAGCATGAGCGAAGCGATCCGACGCAGAGGACTTTCCGTAGGCTTCCGAGGAATTTTCTGAAAGAAGTTTTGCCGAAGCATTTTTGAACAGCCAGGGTTTGCCAAAAACAGCGCGGCCGAGCATCACGCCATCGGCACCAGATTCTTCTGCTTTTATGTTCGCATCTTCGAGATCTACAACATCGCCATTGCCGACGATAAGAGTCTCACTCACCATTTCATCGCGGATCTCGACCGCGCGCTTAATTCTTTCCCACCGCGCTGGGACTTTAGACATCTCTTTGCGCGTCCGCGCATGGACGATGATTGCCGCGGGTCTTGCCTCAAGTAGCGCTGGCAGCCATTTTTCTAAATCATCTTTATTATAGCCCAGCCGCGTTTTGACCGAGATTGGCAACTTTGGCGCGCCGCGCTTTGCCGCCGCGACAAGTTCTTGCGCCAGCTTTGGGTTCAGCATCAATTTCGCTCCCGCGTTTTGCTTTTCTATCGAGCGGTCGGGGCAGCCCATATTTATGTCGACACCGTCAAAACCTAATTTTTGTGCCAAAGCCGCCGCGCGCTCCATCATCTCGGGTTTGTTGGTAAAAAATTGCGCGACAATAGGCTTCTGTTCCTCGGTAAAAAGTAAATCGCGCATCAATTTCGCTTTGCCCTCATCATCCGCCAGGCACAGGCCGTCGGCCGAGACAAACTCGGTGTACATAACATCCGGCTTGCCGTATTTAGCAATCATCTGCCGAAAGGCCGCGTCGGTGACATTCGCCATCGGCGCCAATACGAAAAAGGGGCTCGGCAATTCGTGCCAGAAATCCATACGAGAACCTTACGATGATTTGAGTTTGTAGTACAGCTTATTGCCGAAGCGCAAATCAAGATACTCGAAACTTGAAGCTGGATGTGCGGTAAAGGGCGCGGCCGTGAGCGCCAGCGAGAATCGGTTGAAGACGGCGCCCGTGTCGTCGGTGCTGTTGAAAAGCAAGGTGAATCCAGAATTGAAAATGAGATGTGCGTCGCCATCCGACTCGACCCACAGGCCCGCGACCGGATCTCCGGGCACTTTGGCCGCAAGTGCTTGAGCGAGTGCCGAGAGCGAATGGAATTGTTCGGGCGTGAGGTATTGGCCCAAGCTCTCGGGCGAGGCCAGCGCGCCAAAATATTTTTGATACGCGTCGCCCTCAAACTGCGCTGCCGGTGCATAGACGAGACCGCTCGCATCCATAAACGAACAATTGTTTTCTGCCGAGAAATCTTGCCCGCACCACAACGCCGCAGGTTGCCGTTCGACCACCGTGATGCCAAGTGTGTGAAGATTTTCAGCGCCAACGCTCGCCTCGGCGAGCGTTGGATAGTGCGCTCGCAGAGCGCTTTCTATCCCCTGCCGCGGATATAAGAGAATATTATTTTTAGGGAAGAGATACCAATAGCGGCCAGTAATTTTTTCTTGCACCGTGGCCTGGATATCGCCAGCGGATAGCGTGCTGACACCTGCAACATCCATTTGGGTGACGCGCCAAAAAGGCAACCACAAAAGAGCGATGAGGCCGCCGAGAATAAAGATGATCGTGCCGCCGAGAAGCGACAAGCGAACATACATCCGTCTGCGACGCCTTTCTTTCAGCCGCAGACGCGGATCCCCTGTCTCGACTCGAGCCATGGGGTCATTCTACCGCACGTTTAGCTCACGTTGGGCGCGCTTTTTATTTTCTCGAGACAAGAGAAATGCTCCCGTGTAGGTCAGCAAAAAACCGATTGCCAGAGTGTAGAGACCGACAGACAGCATAGTTTTTTCCGCTCCAATGAACGCGATGATGAGGAGAAATGCCATTCCGCCGAGGCAGCGCCATACCCATAAAAAGAAGTCGCGGAAAATCATCGTCGCGTAAAAATCAGATTCTTTTCTCCCTATTTCCATGGCGCCAAGGTCGATAACGTGAGCAGAGACATTCATGACTGGCGAGAAAATCCCATCGACTACGGTATAGATGACGAGAGCCATAAAACTAAAGGCGTAGCCGAACCACACTATGGCCAACACTACACCAACAGTCGTGACGCCGTATATCACGATGCGATTTGAAGGAGTTCGATACTGCGCAACTACGAGGATGCAAAGCGCCGCAAAAATTGCAAAGAGGGTGTTGTAGACACCGACACGTAAAGCCGTCCCGAGAATGAAAAAGATGACGAGTGGCGGTACGATAATGCCCATCATCTGTTGTATGCCGGTACCCAAAGTAAAAAGTTGGGCGGCCTGATTCCTGCGGTCGGTAAAATAATAATTTACGTCAGCCCATTCAATCGGTTGCGGGCGATAATCTCTAATATGCGAAAAACAAAAGAAACCGAGTAAGAAAATTGCTGGCGCGAAGGTAAAAAGCAGTGTGTAGGTGCCGAGATGCAAAACAGAGCCTGAGAACCAGATAAACAGTGTGGCGACTGCCGGCCCCGCGAGCGAGAGCACCTGATTGCCCGCGCTGAGAGCCGAGGAGTAGAAATCGCGTTCAGCGTCTTTGGTTTCGGTCAGTTCAAATGTATTTATAGTGAGCCAAAACACGCCCTGACCAATGCCCCACAACAACATCGCAAGATACGCCTCGGTAGTAGTTCCTATGTGGAGAAAATAAAGAATTGACCCCGCGATAATGAGAAAACTCCATGCGAAGCCTTGTTTAAGGTTGAGGCGCCACACGGCGGCGAAAAAACCAGGGACGCAAAAGCCGAGCATGATGCCGGTATAGAAAATAATCGTCGCCGTGACGTTGAGTGAGAGGCTGGTAAATTTTTGATAGAGAAATATCTGCGTGAAAACGCCGACCATACTGCCAGCAAACGCATAGATCCAATACAGAAAAACGAGCGATTGTACCGATGGCCGCATCGCGATAAATCGCTCAAATGTTGTGCGGAGCATAATTATCCTATCTTTTGGTAGCCGAGCGCCGTGAGTTTTTCTTCGATATCCGCATAGGTCTTGCCGGCAAGCCAACCGCCCGCGAGGAATTTTTCTTCGGTCACATTGGCGAGGCACCACGAAGGCATTTGGAATTTGTCTCTGGCTTCTTCCCAACCAAACTCGACATCCACCAACACCAAACCCGCGAGCGCGCCGCTAAAAACGGCTATCTCATATTGCACGCCGCCATCTTCAAAATAATATCGGGTCTTTTCGCTCCGTTTGCCAGGCAATTTCTCCAACTCTTCAAATTCTTCTTTGCTTAATTCTATCGTCGTCTCCAATTGGATTGAGGGATCGCCGCTCGCGGTCGGGCGCTTTCTCGTAATCTCGAAAGAATCCCCCGCTTTCCGAATACGCAAATCCGGATGCTCTGCGGCCGCCGGAATATAAATATCCAGAATCTCTTTTTTGAGAGCGTTTTCAAAACCCTCCGGAAAGTTTTTTAACAGAAACGTCAGCTCGATTTCTTCCATGCCGCTTTTATATGATTACTTTCTCCATCTTCTCGCGGCCGCCTAGGTAGGGGCGTAGAACTTCGGGAATAGTGACCGAGCCGTCCGCTTGTTGGTAATTCTCGAGAATGGCAATAAGTGTGCGACCGACGGCAAAGACGGTCGCGTCGTTCATGTGTACCGGCTCGGTCGAACCGTCAGCGCGCTTGAGCCTCGTGTTGAGCCGCCGTGCTTGGAAGCCGCCGACATAGTCGGCGCTATGTGTCTCGCGGTAGAGGCCCTTCACCCCGCCCTCGCCTTCTTGACCAGGCATCCACGTCTCGATATCAATTTGCCGCTGGTCGGGGAAGCCCATGTCGCCCGTGCACACCAGCATCACCTGATACGGGAGCCTCAACTCTCGCATTAAGTGTTCTTGGATCGCGACGAGGAAATCTTGCTCGGCAATACCGTCCTCGGGCCGCACAAAACATTCCATTTCAACCTTATCAAACTGATGCTGACGCAAAATCCCGCGTGTGTCTTTGCCGGCCGCGCCCGCCTCGCGCCTAAAGGCGGTTGAGTAGCCCGCGTAGCGCAGGGGCAGGCGCTTCTCCTCGAGCATCTCATCCATGTGGAGCGGCCCCAGCGTGTGCTCGGCACTCCCGATGAGCACCAAATCGTCCTTCTCAAAATAAAAGCGGTCGTCGATGGGGTCGAGCCGCGCCATGCGGTTCATCACTTGCGAGCGCATAAACACCGGCACGATGGTGGGGATAAATGGCGTTGATGCAACCGAGAGATTCGCGTCTTTTATTATCCCTTCGAGCTTCTCGCGAGAAGTGAGCACACTCATGGCAAACTGAATGAGCGCAAATTGTAAAAGAGCGGCATCGCCTTTGAGATAGGTGAAGCGCGCGCCCGAAACGTCGGCCGCCTTTTCGCTATCAATGATACCGAGCTCGCGGCCTAAATCCCAATGTGCTTTTGGCTCGAAATCGAACTGCGGCTTCTCTCCCGATTGCCGAATAACTTTATTGCCGCTTTCATCCGGCCCAATGGGTGTGTCGGCCGAAGGGATGTTGGGGATTTTTATCAAAAGCGCTACCAGCTCCTTCTCGACAGTTTGCTGTTTTTCTTCAGCGGCTTTCAACTCATCTTTGAGCCGCCGGCCGGCTTCGGCATCGCGATTTTGTGCCGCGACCCCGCGCTGACGGTTTAATTCTGAAACTTCGCCGGCAATTTTCTTGCGCTCCCCGGCCAACTCGAGCACGCGGTCGAGATCAATCCCCTCGCGGTTTTTATTTTTAAGCGCCGCACGCACTATATCCGGGTTTTCGCGTATAAAAGTTATGTCGAGCATGAGGCAATCATAACCCAAAAAAACTAGCCAGGTAAGTGGCTGGGTGCTAGGATGCCTGCGGGACAGGAGAGCCTGTTCGAAACCGAACCCGAAGGAGGGAACGATGGCCGGTGGAACAAACGCAGAGCAGATTTCGGCAAAAACTCTCGATCTGGCTGAGCGGCAGTTGCGCTATCTGGTGGATAAGCTGGAAGAGAGCGGGGCATTTGTGAACCAGTCACCCGGCCTCACCGTCTTCACCATCATCGTAAATACGGAGAAAGGTGAGGCCAGGACCTCCATCATGAAGTTCGAACCCTGATCGGCCGCACACAGCCGCCAACGCCGCTCCCCACACGTGGGGAGCGGCGCGACTTTTTTATAGAGTAAGATTATGGGATGCCTTTCCCCATCCGAGTGCTCGGGCGGGACGAATTCCCCGAACTCCTGCGCGAGGTGCCTGACCGCCCCAAAAAACTTTCTATCCGCGGGCAGTTGCCGCCGCGCGAATCTATCTATTTATGTGTCGTCGGCTCGCGCAAGACGACGCCCTACGGCCGGCGGCAGTGCGCGAGCCTCATCGCGGGGCTCTCGCGAGCGCCCGTGCCCATCGTCATCGCCTCGGGGCTCGCCATGGGGATAGACGCCGAGGCGCATCTGGCGGCGATGGATGCCGGGCTCAAGACGGTCGCGCTCATGCCCTCGGGCCTGGACGACAAAATTTTATATCCGAGCTCCAATCGCGCGCTCGCCCAGCAAATCCTCAAAAAAGGTGGCGCACTTATTTCAGAAAATCCGAACGACTTCGTCGCGATGCTCCACTCCTTCGCCCAGCGCAATCGCATCATGGCCGGGATGTCTAAAGCAACCCTCGTCGTCGAAGCAGGCGAAAAATCCGGCACGCTCATCACCGCGCGCCTGGCACTCGACTACAACCGCGAAGTGCTCTGTGTGCCGCACGATTTAGGCCGCGAGAGCGGCCTCGGCGTCAATCGCCTCTTGCGCGAGGGCGCGACTTTGGTGCGCGACAGCGACGACATTTTAGACGCACTCGGATTTCCTCCCGACAGCCGGCCCGAGCAAATGGCGCTGCCGAGCGACCTCACCCCGGCCGAGGCAGCGGTCCTCACTGCCCTCACCGAGCCCTTGGTGCGCGACGAGCTTATCGAAACCTCCGAACTCTCGGCCCAAGAGGCCAACATCGCCCTCTCTTCCTTACTCATCCGCGGCCTCATTCTCGAACGTCTCGGCAAAATCGAGAGAGCGTAAAAAATCAGATTGCGAAATTTTTACTATTTGCTAGAGTTTACACGCCACATGGTGTGGTGGAGTGTCGTGCCATGAACGTGAGTTTCGTCGTCGCCTGAAACCTTTGACCGGGGCCGGTAGCGGACTGGTGGGTAGGTTCCCCTAGGTGCTGACCGAAGCGCCTACAAGGCACGCAGGCCGGACAGACGTAGCCGAGGTCGTCACGGCAGCCGAAGCGGCCCCCTAGATTTTCTGCTATAGATTATCTAAAAGGGGGCCGTGCTTTTTTATACAAGTGTATACTCGAGTGGTGACTAAAATTACCTTTACCAACGAGCCGAAGCTCTCCGAGCACGAAGTAGACAAAGATTTTAATGCAACACGGCTAAATCTTTTGCCGCACATTAGAGATTTTATTTCTCATCACGAGCGGTTTTCAGGGAAAGAAGTAGGTGTCACGTTTGCAACCAAAGGCATATCTTCGCTCATTAGCTTTATTGAAACCGCTAACGAAAAATTGGTTCTTAAAGTCGCTTTGAGCAAAGAGTATGCCGAAGGCGAAGCGCTGTTTTTAAAAGTGTGGGAAGAAGCGGGTGTCAGAGTGCCGCATGTTTTAGAGGATGGCCGACTGGGCGAGCGCTCGTATCTCCTGATGGAATATATCGACGCGCCGACACTCAAAGATAAGTACACTTCCGAAGAATTATTGGAGAAAGGGATTTTTTTGGAGATGGGTCGCCTCTTGCGCCGGATGCATACTCCCGAGGCAGAAGGCTATGGCCGTGTGATGGATAACAAGCCAGAGTATCCTAATTTTAAAGATTGGCTTTTCGGTTCTTTTGTAGAGGGCCGGCTCAAATATGTAGAGGAGCATAACCTGCTTAGCGAAGAGTGCGGAGATATAGCTGATGCGCGCGAGATACTACTTGGCCATGTGAATGAGAACACTAAGAGTAGTTACTGCCACGATGACTTTGGGACAAACAATCTATTCGCCACAAACCCAATTACTGTCTTTGACCCCAGCCCGCGGTTTAATAACGGGTATCTAGATTTAGGCCGCAGTTTGTGTAACCACATCGGCGCGGGCCTATTCCCTACCGAATTGATTGAGGGTTATTTTGGAGGCGCTCCGTATAACGAAAGAGCGCTTCATGCGGCGATTTTTATAAACGCAGTTATGAAAATGCCGTATAGGCATGAGAGAAATCGCCTTGAATCGATTCAAAATATGCAAAACTATCTGATTCAAAATCAAAATTTGTTGAGATAAAAGTTGTGCATAAAATCAGCAGTGTTTAGACCCATCGCAAAAGATGTGGTATCAATAACAATCGAGACCGAAAATAAATTGTAATGAAATTAGTCATCGTCGAAAGCCCGGCCAAAGCAAAGACCATCGAGCGCTACCTTTCTGAAATTGATGCGAAGGGCGATTTTGTCGTGCGCGCCTCGGTGGGCCATGTGCGCGACTTGCCAAAGAGCAATAAAAAAGCGATCGACATCCCGGCCGGGTTTGTCCCCCACTACGAGATCGTGCCCGGCAAACTTGAAGTTATCAGCGAGCTCCGAGCGCTCGCCAAAAAAGCCAAAGAAACAATACTCGCCACCGACCCCGACCGCGAGGGCGAGGCTATCGCGTGGCACATCGCGCAAGAGCTTGGATTGAAAAATCCCGAGCGCATCGTCTTCCACGAAATCACTAAAGAGGCGATTGCCGAGGCGCTGGCTCATCCGCGCGCAATAGACGAGAACCTGCGCATGGCACAGGAGGCCCGCCGCGTGCTCGATAGGCTCGTGGGCTACGACCTCTCGGGATTGATTTGGAAAAAGGTGCGCTACGGGCTCTCGGCCGGCCGCGTGCAGTCGCCCGCGCTCCGCATCCTTATGGAGCGCGAGCGCGAAATCCGCGCGTTTATCCCCGAGACGTTTTATGTCATTACCGCCGACACGCGCACCAAGGCCAAAGAGGCACTCATTCTTACTTGTGTCGAAGAACCAAAAGACGCGCCGGACAAGAAAGACGGGTTACAGACAGCGGATGAAATTATCGCGGCGGTCAAAAAAGACGGCCTCACGGTCGTGGACGTGGCCGAGAGCGAGGCCAAGCGCTCGCCACGCGCGCCCTTCACCACCTCGACCCTCCAGCAAGCGGCATCCTCGCGGCTCGGTTTCTCCCCCGCGCGCACCATGCAGGTTGCCCAGCGGCTCTACGAGGCCGGCCATATCACCTACATGCGCACCGACTCGGTCAATTTGGGTATGCCCGCGCGCGCGGCCATCCTCGCCTTGGTGGAGAAAAAATTCGGCAAAGAATACGCCGAAGCCCATGTCTACGCGACTAAATCCAAGAATGCGCAGGAGGCGCACGAGGCGGTGCGCCCGACGCATGTCGAGAAGGAATCGCTCGGCACCACGCCCGAGCAGAAAAAGTTGTATGAGCTCATTTGGCGGCGCGCAGTCTCGAGCCAGATGGCCGATGCTAAATTGCTCAAAACTAAAATCATCGCCAAAACAAAAGACGAAAAAATACCGGAGTTTTCTGCCAACGGCTCACGCGTGCTCTTTGACGGGTGGCTCAAAGGCGACCCAGCCGCGCGCGGTGAGGATGTTGAATTGCCCAAAGTCGCTTCTGGCGAGCCGCTCGAGGTCAAAGATGTTTCCGCCGAAGAAAAACAAACCCAGCCGCCCCAGCGATATACCGAGGCGGGCTTGGTTAAAGAATTAGAGAAGCGCGGCATCGGCCGGCCGAGCACCTATGCCTCAATAATGAAGACTCTCGACCAACGCGGCTATGTCACCAAGGTCGGCCGCTCGCTCCAGCCGACCGACACGGGCGACGTCGTCTCGACCTTCCTTGAGGCAAACTTCCCCACCTATATCGGCGACACCTTCACCGCCGAGATGGAAGACGAGCTCGACGACATCGCGCAGGGCAAGCGCGAGTATGTGAAGACGCTCAAAGATTTCTACACGCCATTCCAAAAAGAAGTAAAAATTAAAGACAAAGAGGTAGGCAAGCTCACCGACTTGGGGCCCACGCCGGAGCAATTCCTCTGCCCCATTTGCAACTCGCCCATGGTCTTCAAGCTCTCGCGGCAGGGCAAATTTATGAGTTGCGGGCGCTTCCCCGAGTGCACCGGCGCGCGCACCGAGGTGGGCGAAGTTATTTCAAATGAGCCAGCCAAACCCATAGGCACTGACGAAGCAACCGGCTTACCGGTCTATGTTTTGGACGGCCGCTTTGGCCCGTATGTACAGCTCGGCGACATGCCCGAAGGCAAAGGCAAATCTAAAATGCCCAAACCCAAGCGCGCGAGCGTCCCCAAAGAAAAAGACCCGGTGAGTGTCACACTCGCGGAGGCGCTGGTGTATCTCTCACTCCCGCGCGTGCTGGGCAATCATCCCGAGACGGGCGAACCCATCTCGGCCAACATTGGGCGCTTTGGGCCATATATCGTGCATCAAAAAGATTTCCGTTCGCTTAAAAAAGACGATCCCTATACCATCGAGCTCCCGCGCGCGCTCGAAATTCTGAAAGAAGAGAAAAAGAAACGCGGCTTCGCCCGCAAACCCAAAGCCGCGTAGGTATTTACAAAACGAATATATTAGTTTATTGTTGCGCCAGCAACAGCTCGGCACAGGAGGCCGACATGACCAAGAGGCCAAAACAACAGTTCGTCAAAAATCCGCGGCTGCCGGAGGATCATCCAGTGTCGCCCGATGTCCGCGTGTTCATCGGGGGAGTCGAGTCGGCGGCCGTCGTGGCTGGCCCGCCCGTGGAGCCCGATATTCCGCGCAATGGTGAAGCCGCCACGAACTTCGAGGACGAGCCGGTGGCGACCAGGACGCTTACATACCGGCTCATAAGCCTGGACTTGGGGCAAGCCTTCGAAACTCTCCAGGCAGTACTCTCCGAATCTGGCAACATCCCCGCCGTGACTATCATCAACGGCGTGGTCACGGATGGTGGCCTTTGTAAGGCGATCAGATTCAGTCTGGCGACCGAACCGGAGGAATTTCTCGACTGGATGCGGGCCACTTTCGGAAACAGCACAAAGTCCGTCCTGGAAGGGAGGGGCGATTACATGACCGTCCTGGACTGCAACCGCCTCGGGGAAGGTACAGTCACCATCTACGTTCCTGTTGCTGTCCCCGACACGCCCAAATAAAGCAGCACAACACCCGACGGAATCACCCGATTTCGGTCGGGTGGTTTCATTTTAAAAACAACAGTTTGAATGCAAACCCAGAGCCGCGTAGGTATTTACAAAATAAATATATTAGTTTATTGTAAGGCCTGGAGACAGCATCGGCAGGAGGCCGAAATGAATAAATACTCGATGCTTGCCGTGATCCTTTCGCTGGCTTCGTTGGGAATTAACTCGCACCCGTTTTTCTTCAACCTGCGCTGGCACAAACAGTTACGGGCCGCCAACAGCAGGATGGACGAAATCGAGGCCTCGGTTGCCAGTCGTGTGGGCGGGTGAAGTGAGGCACAACACCCGACGAAATCACTCGATTTCGGTCGGGTGGTTTTGTTTTTGGTTCAAGCTTTTGCCCGCAAACCCAAGACTGTGTAAAAAAGCTTTATTTTAAGGTGATTTTCCGAAAAAACTTGACATATATCTTATTTGCGTTATAATGGTATTCAACGGTTCCGCACGGGGTGGACCGATGGGAGATTCTCGAAATGCGCGACTACATACTGAGCTACCTGGACGGGCTCACACATGAACAGATTGGCCACGCCATCACCGCGTACTTCGTCTTTCTGGCCGTTGTCCTGGTGATCTGCGGCGGGTGTGTCTCGTGGGCGCTCTACAAGACGTTCCAACAGCTTCACGCCGAGGAGCGCGTTGCGAGGGCGAGGGAGGCGGCATCCCTCGAAGACCTGCGGTGTCGTTGACACAATACTGTGATCCCCCTACCCCGCCGCTGGCTTTGCCACGGCGGGTTTGCTTTTTTATACTCTTATCCCCGTTTTTTTAGGTTAGTGGTATGCTTTGCTACATGACCCCCGAGGAGCAAAAAGACGTCGATTCTATCATTGGGGAAATGAAGAACCCTACCGCCGAGGACAGGGCGGTTATCGAGAAGGCCTATCTTTTTGCCAAAGAGGCGCACAAAAATCACCAGCGGTTTTCGGGCGAGCCCTATCTGATACACCCGGTCGCGACGGCCCGCGGGCTCGCGGGCCTCGGCATGGGCCCCAAGACTATCAAAGCGGGCTTGCTCCACGATACGATTGAGGACACCGGTATCGCGCCCGAAGTGATCGAAAAAGAGTTCGGCAAAGAGGTGCGCTTTTTAGTCGAGGGCGTGACCAAGCTCGGGCATCTTAAATATCACGGCGCTTCGCGCCATCGCGAATCGCTGCGCAAACTTTTGGTGGCCACCTCGCGCGATGTGCGCGTGCTCATCATCAAGTTGATGGATCGTTTGCATAACATGCGCACGCTCGCCAACGTTCCCGAAGCCAAGCGCAGCCGCATCGCGATGGAGACGCTCGAAATTTATGCCCCCATCGCCCACCGCCTCGGTATGAGCGTCGTGCGCCGTGAGCTTGAAGATTTGGCGTTTGCCTATGCGTACCCGGCGGAGTTTGCCGAGATGAAGGAGAAGCTCGCGCTCCAACAAGAAGCCTCACACGCACAGCTCGAAGAAATGTCACAACAGCTCTCTGCCTCGCTCGCGCGCAATCGCCTTGGCCATGCCGCCATCGACTATCGCATCAAAGGGCTCTACAGCTTGTGGAAAAAGTTGGAGCGCAAGGGTGGCAACCTCGGCAATGTCTATGACATCAACGCACTTCGGGTCATCGTCGACTCGGTGGCCGAGTGCTACCGCGTGCTGGGGCTCGTGCACGAGCTCTGGCAACCTCTGCCGGGCAAGATTAAAGATTACATCGCCTTCCCCAAACCAAACGGCTATCAGGGCCTCCACACAACCGTCTTCTCGGGCACCGGCAGTATCGTCGAGATACAGATCCGCACGCGGCGCATGCACGACGAGGCACAGTTTGGCATCGCCTCGCACGTGCTCTACAAAGAGCGCACTAAAGATGATCGCCCCGAGGGTAGTAAGGGTGGTGGGAGTTTTGAGTGGATAAAAAGTCTGCTCACGCGGGGCAAAAACTCTCCAGACAAAAATAAAAAAGATCAGCCCAGCGAAGATCTTGGTCGCAAACATTTCAGCATTTTGGATAATCCCGAGTGGCTCTCGCGGCTGGGCGAAGATGGCGAGGATTTAGAGTTCGATAATCTCAAGAGCGACATCTTTTCGCACCGGGTGTTCGTCTTCACCCCTAAGGGCGACGTCATCGATCTGCCGGCCAACTCGAGCCCGGTCGACTTTGCCTATGCGATACACTCCGACATCGGCGACCATACCGCGGGCGCCAAAGTGAACGGCAAGATGGTGCCCATCGACACGCCCCTGCGCAACGGCGACATTGTGATAATTGAGACCAGGCGCAATGCCCACCCAACACCCAAATGGCTCAACTTCGCCCGGACGGCGATGGCGCGGCACCATATCCGCGCGGCGCTTGAGAAGGCTGAACAATCATCCAATAGGACGATGCCCGGCGGGAAAATTAAATAGAAAAGTTGCTCGCATCGAAAGTATTTTCGTCAATTGTTTTTTCTTCTTGCGAGCGGTCATCAAGCAACTCAGCATCTTGCTGGACAGGCGACTGGAAGCCCTCCTCTGGAGGGCGGCCCGAGGGAGCCTGGGAAGCAAGATCCTGAGTTGCGCTACTAGCAAGCCGGGCGGCAAGGTGAGAAAATAAAATCCTCAAATCATCCTCGCTCATAAAATCGATGGAGAGCTTGCCGCCGTTTTCTTTAGCTTCGATAGCCACGCGTGTGCCCAGTGCCTCGGTGAGCTCGCGCTCCATGGCCAAGATCTCGGGTGAATAGAGATATTCGCGCCGGCGCACCCTATCGAAAGCAATGCGCCGCGCTATCGACTCGGCGTCGCGCACGGTAATTTTCTTCAACATAATTTCGCGGAAGAGCACCTTTTGCTCCTCGGGCCGATCGATGAGCATGAGGAGTGGCCGCGTGTGGCCCTCCGAAATCTTGCCTTCAGAAAGCGCCTGCTGCATCTCCTCGGGCATCATGAGGAGCCGGATGGTGTTGGAAACATATTCGCGACTTTTGCCCACCTTCTCGGCGATTTGGGTGTGTTTAAAACCAAAGTCGTTCACCAGCCGAGCGAAGGCCTGCGCGCGGTCTATCGGGTTCAGGTCTTCGCGCTGGAGATTCTCGATGATAGCGAGCTCGAGCTTCATCTTGTCGTCGTCCTCGCCGCCGCGGATGAGGACCGGCACCTGCGAGAGGCCGGCGAGCTTCGAGGCGCGCAGGCGGCGTTCGCCCGCGATGAGCTCATACTCGGTGCCGATGCCGCCGTCGCTTTTTTCAAATTCTTTGCGCGTCACGGTGAGCGGCTGGAGCACACCATACTGCCGGATAGAGCGCGCGAGATCGCTTAGCTTTGCCTCGTCAAACTCGCGCCGCGGCTGGAAAGGGTTCGGTTTTATTTTCTCCAGCTCGACCCAAAAAATTGCGTCGTTGATAAATTGCGCCATGGGATATATTCTATCACTACTGTCCGCCGTCGCCCATGCTATTGCGGGACAATGCCGGGGTGGCGGAACCCGCCTGCCGGCGGGCAGGTGGTATACGCGCGCGATTATGTATACGGTATACGTTCTGCGAAGTAGCTCGAAACCTTTTCGATATGTCGGAATGACCGATAATATTGAAAGAAGATTGCAACAACATCATGGAGGAAGTAGCAAAACAACGCGACGTTTTTTGCCGGTAGAATTGGTCTATTCGGAAGTGTATAGTACGAGGGTAGAAGCGCGAAACCGAGAGAAATATCTGAAAAGCGGTGTTGGTCGAGCGTTTCTTGATTCGTTGGGTAAGTAAATGCCGGGGTGGCGGAATGGTATACGCGCGCGACTCAAAATCGCGTCTCGCAAGGGATGAGGGTTCGAGTCCCTCCCCCGGCACAAAAACAGTTAAGCCAGGAGCATGTCTCCTGGCGATTACTGTTTTCTGGCGGAGTGGGAAGAGAAAGCGAGCGTGGGCACCTCGCCAGTAGGCGGGGTCGCGCGAGCAGGGCCGAGAAATTTTTAAGAGCGACGGCGACTAAAAATGTTCTTGGCCGAGTCCCTCCCCCGGCACTAGTTTCTTCATTTTCTCTGTGCTACAGTCATCGCGGCTACGAACATTGATTGGGAGTTGCGACGATGCCAAAGAACAGAACCGGGCTGGTCTTCGCTTACGACAAGCCCACCTTCACCGCCGTTGACGCCCATATGCTCGGCAGAATCCACCGGCATGTCGATGCCCTTAAAATCGGCATGATTCCGATGTTTTCCGGATGGGCCGAAGGGCCGAGCATTGGGAACCAGGTCTACAAGATCTGGAGAAGTTTCGGTAAACCGGTCGTACTCGATCTGAAACCCTGGGACATCCGCGACACGGTCAAGGAGGCGATACAAGCCCTCCTAGAACCCGAAGGAGTCATGGGTGCTACGGTGCCCGCCGCCGACGGAATGGCCACGCTGGAAGCGGTGACAGAGATCGCCGGCAAGCTGGGCAAGATGATCTACGTGGTCACCGTCCCGACCAACATGGATGATCGCGACTCTACGTCGTGCTTCGGGGCAAAGCGCAGCGACGTGGTATTGCGTTTCGCCAAAATGGCGGTCAACGCGCGGGCGACGGGCATTGTGTGCTCGGGGCTCGATCTCGACAATCTGCGGACAGCAAACCTGATCGGGGACGGAGCCCTCGAGGAGACGTTCATCCCCAGCATTCGGCCCGCTGGATCCGCGGCTGGCGATCAGAAGAACATCATCACCCCCGAGCAGGCGGCGGCGATGCATGTCACGTGGGCCGTCGTCGGAAGGCCCATCTACGAGGCACCGGACCCCGTGGAGAGTGCACGCCTGATAAGCGAGACTCTATCGCAACGAGATGGACGACTGACCTGTGGTCGGCTCGCCCGTGAACCCGGCCCCCGCGTATGGGGCCGGGTTTCCTTTTTTTATGAATCAGTGTAGTTTTTGGAGGTGGCTAAAGAAATAGTGAAAAGACCAAAGATAATCGTCGTCATAGGGCCGACCAGCTCGGGCAAAAGCGCCTTGGGTGTCTTTTTGGCACAAAAATTGGGAGGAGAAATTATTTCGGCCGACTCGCGGCAGGTGTATCGCGGCCTCAATATCGGAACCGGCAAAGTAACCAGGAAAGAAATGGCGAGTGTCCCCCACCACCTGCTTGATGTTGTTTCGCCCAAAAAAGTTTTTGCCGTGAGTGATTTTTTAACGCTTGGCGGGCAAGCTATTGGGAAGATTTTAAAAAACGGGAATATCCCAATTATCGTTGGCGGCACCGGGCTTTATATCGATGTGCTCCTGGGGCGCATGAGTATCCCCGAAGTGCCGCCCAACCCCCAACTGCGCGCGCGGCTCGAGAAGAAATCTTCAAAAGAACTTTTCGCACTACTTAAGGTTAAAGACCCGGCGCGCGCGACGACCATCGAGCCCCAGAACCCGCGCCGGCTTATCCGCGCGCTCGAGATTGCCATGTTCAAAGACCGCCAAACCGCTCCTGTGCGCACGAGCGGGAGTGGTGGGGCGGCGTATGATATCCTCTGGCTCGGGCTTAATCCTGGCGAAAAAATATTGCATAAAAAAATCCACACACGCCTCCTCGCGCGCCTCAAGCAAGGCATGCTCGCCGAAGCAAGACGCCTACACGCGCCTGCACGCCTAGGCGGGCGCGGGCTCTCGTATAAACGCATGGAGGCGCTCGGGCTCGAGTATCGCTACCTTGCCTGCTATCTGCAAAACAAAATTTCGCGTGAAGAAATGGAGGAACAGTTAGAGCGCGCCATCAATAAATATGCCAAACGCCAGATGCGCTGGTTTAAAAGGAACCTCGACATCCACTGGGTCGCCTATTCGGCAGTCGGGCAGCCCAATAAACAAAAAGCGCTCTCGCTCGCAAAAAGATTCCTTTCAATATAAGATAAGCGCACGGGCCTATAGTTCAATGGTAGAACGGTGGTCTCCAAAACCACTAATCGAGGTTCGAGTCCTCGTGGGCCCGCAGATTCGAACAGAAAAAATTACTTCTTCGCCTCCTTGTGGGGCTTCTGGGCGCGGCACCAATTGCAAAACTTCTTGAGCTCGATTTTGCGCTCGACAAGTTTCTTGTTTTTTGAGCTCCAATAATTAATGCGCTTACAGCTCGCGCACTGGAGTTTTATAAGCCGATCTTGAGACATAGCCCACAGAATATACCCTATTAAGCTATTTTGTGCAAATAAAGATTACCTGCCTATTTTATTAATACGTGCCCGAAACACCCGCAGTCGAGCAACTGCCGGTACCGGTCATGGTCGGCGAGGTATTCAACGATGGAGCAGTATTGGGGTTATTTCTACAGGTCTGCCCTCCGTGGCAAACAGCCACATCGAATGTCCCGTGCCCTTCGCCGGATGCATAGGTGTCACAGACGATGTATGTAGTTCCCGCTGGTAATCCATATGCGTTACTAGCCTGATCCCACGTTAAAGTCGTACCTTTCAAAGTTTTGGCGACTGTACTATCAGGTGTTGCGGCAACAACAATCGGCTGACTGCATGAAGTCGCTCCACCACTTATCTGGTCTAGACAGTCTTGTACGGTATATGGTTTGCCTGGACCAAAAGCAAAAGCATCTGGACCATTAACTCCACCACCACCTGGTTGGTATGAGGTAACACCTGTGATTGTGCCTACCAAATTCGGCACGGTTGGCGCCACCGGCGGTGAACCATCACCACAGACATTATTTATTGGGAGACTGCCGTCTGAACAAGATGGAGCAAGAACAATCGGCGTTGCTGGCGTGACTGGTGTTGCCGGAGCCTGTTGCAAAGTATTCGACCCCGTCAGCCCCGTGAAGAGGGAGGAAATTTTACCTTCCCGAGGACGTTGAGAGTCTGCCGCACACGTAAACGAGAAGGAGAAGTCCCCTTTAAACATATCGCTTCCTTTCACGAGGGCGTTCAGAAGTGTTTGAATGACGAGGAAGCCCGAGAGGGCGATGAGGAGACCGATACCCACATTCTTGAATATGCTCTTGGCTTGGGAGCGTTTGCCGGGGTCATCGCCGGCAGTAAAGAGG
>CAIUOD010000034.1 GCA_903900775.1 Candidatus Adlerbacteria bacterium
AAATTCAAACCATCTATGGCCCCGATTAAGGCCGCCGTGTTTCCACTTCTCAAAAATAAACCCGAGTTGGTAGAGAAAGCGCGCGCGGTGTACCTCGCGCTCAAAAAAGAAATCCCGCAGATTATGTGGGACGACAACGGCAACATCGGCAAGCGCTACCGCCGCCAGGACGAGATCGGCACGCCGTTTTGCATCACCATCGACTTCGACACCTTGGGCGAAAATGCGGAGCTTAAAGACACGGTAACGTTCCGCGATCGCGACACGGGCGAGCAGGAGCGTATTGCTATAGGAGAGCTTCTTCCGCATCTCAAGGACAAGATTTCCCGCTAATGCTATCATTCCTCACATGGAAGGGCGCAGTGTGACAATAAACATAACGGTCGGGAGCATTGTCAAGACAATATTGTTGCTGCTTTTGGCGGCGCTCCTGTGGTATGTGCGCGATATTGTGCTCATTGTACTCACGGCGATAGTCATTGCCTCATCCGTGGAGCCGGGGATAGCTCTGCTCGTGCGGCGCGGGCTCTCGCGAATTTTGGCCGTCATCGCGCTCTACGTGTTTGTCGCGCTGGCGTTTTTTGGTATTCTCTTCTTTTTTATCCCGCCAGTACTCGATGATGCTGCAGGTTTCCTTACGCAGTTGCCCGCCACACTCTCGTCGCTGGATGTCACCAGCGCGACGCATGGCCTGGTGCCGTGGGGGAGTGTGTCACAGACACTTTCTTCGGCAGATTTTCTTACGAGCGTGTCGACGAGTTTAGGCGGTTCAGGAGGTATTGTCTCGACACTCTCGACAGTGTTTGGCGGCTTACTCTCTTTTGTTCTTGTTATTGTTTTCTCATTTTATTTTTCAGTACAGGAGACCGGTGTGGATGACTTTCTTCGGGTGGTGACTCCTAAAGAGCACGAAGCCTATGTGCTGGGCTTGTGGAAGCGATCACAAAGCAAAATCGGTAAATGGATGCAAGGCCAGCTCATTTTGGCGGCTATCGTCGGGGTGCTTATCTATCTCGGACTTCTCATTCTGGGTGTCGCACACCCGCTCGTCTTGGCAATACTCGCGGCGGTTTTTGAACTCATCCCCGTCTTCGGGCAATTTATGGCCGCGATACCGGCGGTGGTTATAGGTTTCAGTGCCGGCGGCCTCACCCAAGCGGTGCTTATTGCAGGCCTGTTTCTTATTGTGCAGCAGTTTGAGGCACACCTTATCTATCCGGTCGTCGTCAAAAAAGTCGTTGGTGTCCCACCGCTTCTCGTCATCTTAGCGCTCCTCGTCGGATTCAAACTGTTTGGCTTTCTGGGAGTTCTGCTTTCAGTACCTATCGCCGGGGCTATCCAAGAAGTGGTCGCCGATATCGACAAACAAAAGACCCGCGCCTTAGCTCGCCAAGGGCTAACCCCCGAGGGCGACCCCAAATAACCCGAACCCACCCCATGGCTGAAAAAAAGTTTTATATCACCACCACCATCCCGTATGTGAACGCTGCGCCGCATGTCGGCTTTGCGCTTGAGGCAGTGCAAGCAGATACAATCGCGCACTATAAGCGGCTCATGGGATACGACGTATTCTTCAATTTCGGCTCTGACGAACATGGCGTCAAAATCCATCGTAAAGCACTCGCAGAAGGGAAGGATCCGCAGGCCTATGTCGACGAATACGCGGCAAAATTCGATGCGCTCAAAAAATATCTTAATTTGAGTTACACCGCTTTTACCCGCACGACCGACCCGCACCACAAGAAGGCGGCGCAGGAGTTTTGGCGTAGATGCGATGCGGCTGGCGATATTTATAAAAAGAATTACCAGATCAAATATTGTGTGGGCTGTGAGCTTGAGAAGACTGATTCGGAATTGGAAGATGGTAAATGTCCGCTCCACCCCAATCTTGAAATAGAGCTTATTGATGAGGAAAATTATTTCTTCCGTTGGTCTAAATATCAAGATCGTCTCATTGCGTTTTATGATGAACATCCGGATTTTCTCATCCCACAATCGCGTTTTAACGGTATCCGCAAATTTGTCGAGAATGGTTTGCAGGACTTCAGCATCTCGCGCCTCAAAGCAAAAATGCCCTGGGGGATACCGGTCCCCGGCGACGAAGCGCACGTCATGTATGTATGGTTCGACGCTCTGGTGAACTACATCTCGGCGCTTGGTTGGCCCGAGAATGAGAAGCAATTCGAAGATTTTTGGGGCACCAAAGAGCATCCCAACGGTATTCAGTTTGCCGGTAAAGACCAAATACGCCAGCAGGCGGCGATGTGGCAGGCCATGCTCATGTCGACCGATTTGCCACAGACGAAACAGATTCTTATCCACGGCTTTATCACGAGCGGCGGCCAGAAGATGAGCAAGTCGCTCGGCAATGTGGTCGACCCGGTCTCGATTGTTGAGGAGTATGGCACCGATGCTCTGCGCTACTTCCTCCTGCGTCATATCCATCCGACTGAAGACTCGGACTTCACGATGGAGAAATTCAAAGAGGCCTATAATGCCGACCTCGCCAACGGGTTGGGGAATCTGGTTTCGAGAGTAATGACGATGGCTGGACAATATCTTTCTGGCCCAGATAAAACATCCCTCGACTCTTTTTCAAACTATGGCAACGGCAACTCTTTTGTCGAGGAGGTTTCCCAACATCTCGAAGCCTTTGAAATTGATAAGGCCGCAGACATTATATGGCGGAAGATCGGCGAACTTGATTTATACATTCAAAACAGGAAACCGTTTATGGTTTATAAGACTGATCCAAGGGCAGCGGAAGCCATTATAAAAGAACTAATCGGAGAAGTTGCAAAAATATCTTTTGTTTTGGAACCGTTTATGCCCGAGACGAGCGACAAGATAAAACAAGCAATCATCGAGAATAAAAAACCCGAGAATCTTTTTCCGCGCAAGGAATAATATATGCGGGATGTTATCGAACGGGTCGAAGTCAGGGTTAAAGAACTATTTTCGGGCGATGCCACGGGCCATGATTGGTGGCATGTAAAGCAGGTGCGCGACATGGCTTTGCGAATCGCCCAAGCAGAGGGCGGAGACGTGGAGTTGGTAGAGTTAGCAGCTCTTTCCCACGACATGGGCGACCGGAAGTTTTTTGAAAGTGAGGATGCGGGCAGAGAAATGACCCGTAAAACGCTCGCTGAGTGTGGCGTGCCCGCGGACCTCCTTGAGAAAGTTTTGGATATTGCCCAAAGAGTTTCGTTTAAGGGTGCGGCATCTGTTGACGACATGCCGACGCTTGAGGGGAAAATTGTGCAGGATGCGGATCGGCTTTACGCGCTCGGCGCTATTGGTATCGCTCGCGCCTTTGCCTATGGCGGCGCGAAAAACCGGCCGATGTACGACCCCGAGACGGATGCGGTGTTAACTAAAAGCGGGGAGGAGTACTACACGAAGCCATCTTCCTCAACAATCCATCACTTTTACGAGAAACTGCTCTTGCTCAAAGACAGAATGCATACCGATACGGCAAAGAAAATAGCCGAGGGCCGGCATGAATTTATGGAAACATTTCTGAAACGATTTATGGATGAATGGGATGCCAAAGATTAAGGTATGAAGTATTTTGACGCGCATACGCATGTGCAGTTTGCCGCATATGATGAAGATAGGGAAGCGGTTTTTGAGCGCGCGCGGGAGGCCGGGGTCGGGATGAATCTGGTCGGCACCCAAAAGGACACCTCACAAGCGGCGCTTGAGTGCGCCAAGAGCCGCGAGGGTGTGTGGGCGACTATAGGGCTCCACCCGATACACACGAGTAAATCGTTCCATGATACCGAAGAATTAGGTGAGGAGGGGAAGGCGTTCACGAGCCGCGGCGAGCAGTTTGATTTTGATGCGTATGAAAAACTCGCGCGCGAGCCCAAAGTGGTCGCTATTGGTGAATGCGGGCTGGATTACTTCCGGCTCGAAGAAGGGACTAAAAAAGTTCAGCGCGAGCAGTTGGTGGCGCAGATCGAATTAGCCAACGCGGTGGGGAAGCCGCTCATGCTCCACATCCGCAATGGTGCAAAAATGGGCGAGCAATCTGGCACGGGAGACGCGTATCAGGATACACTCGAGCTTTTAAAAGCAAACACCAAAGTGCTAGGTGATGTGCATTTTTTTGCTGGCTCGCTAGACATTGCAAAACAATTTTTAGATATCGGCTTTAATCTCTCGTTTACCGGTGTTATCACTTTTACCCACGACTACGACGAGGTGATACGCGAGACGCCACTCGACCGGCTTCTGGCAGAGACTGATGCGCCCTATGTGGCGCCCGTGCCCTTCCGCGGCTCGCGCAACGAGCCCATCCACGTGCGCGAGGTGGTCAAAAAAATAGCGGAGATAAAAGGGCTGGACCCAGAAAAAGCGCGCGAGCAATTACTCCTTAATTCTCAACGGTTTTTTGGCATCTAACGGGCGCAGGTCGTTGCACTTTTTCTTGCATATGCTAGAGTGCCTCCATGTCAGAAATATCGCAGACCGAGGCTCCGGCCGAGGTTTTATCCCAAGCGAACGAAAAGGACAGCCGATCCATTTATGAAATCGGTTTTCATCTCGTGCCCGGCCTCGGCGAGGATGGTGCTCTTAAAGTTGCGGCAGAGATCCGTGTGGCACTCGGTGATGTCGAAATAATCGCCGAAGGGCAGACTAAAAAAATGACGCTTGCTTATGTCATCGAGCGCAGTGTCTCCGGTAAGCGCGAGAAATTTACCGAGAGCTATTTTGGATGGGTTAAGTTTGCGGCCGAGCGTGAGGTCGCGTCGGCTATGCAAGAAAAATTACACGACATGCCTGATGTCCTGCGCTACTTGCTCATCGAGACGGTGCGCGAGGAGGTAGCCGCCGCGCCGCGCCGCGCCGTCTTCACTAGCGACAGGCTGGAAGGCGAGACCATCAAAAAGCCCACGGTCGCGCGCGATGAAAAGCCGGCCGGTGAGGTCTCCGAGGAGGAGCTCGACAAATCAATCGAAGGTCTGATAGCATAAAGAGTAAGAATCCGTATGTACATCAACAAAGCAATGCTCTTCGGTAACTTGACCCGCGACCCGGAGTTGCGCTCGCTACCTTCGGGCGGCTCGGTGTGCTCGTTCGGTATTGCGACTAATCGCGTCTATAAAAAAGCGGATGGCACCAAGGCCGAGCAGACGGACTTCCACAACGTGGTCGTCTTTGGCCGCCAAGCCGAGACTTGCTCGCAGTATCTCAAGAAAGGTGCCTCGGCCTACATCGAGGGGCGCATCCAGACCCGCACGTGGGACGCCAAAGACGGCAGTAAGCAATATCGCACCGAAATAGTCGCCGAGGTGGTGCAGTTTGGGCCACGCTCCTCGGGTGGCGGGCAATCTGGAACGGCAAGCTCTGGGGGCACTGAACAAGGGGGCGGTGGTTATAGCGACGCCGAAGCTCCGCAAAAGGCACCTAAAGATGACGCTATAGACTACCCGCAAGAAGACATTAACCCTGACGACATACCCTTCTAAATCTAACAAAATTATATGGATCCCAAAGATACGTACATACCGCAGTTTCAAAGCATCGACTACAAAGACGTCGAGGCTTTGCGCAAGTTCATCAACCCGCACGGCAAAATCCTCCCGCGCCGCCGCACCGGCCTCTCGGCCCACAGCCAGCGTGCGCTTGCCCAAGCCATTAAGCGCGCCCGCTACATGGCGCTCCTCCCGTACATCGTCCGCTAGCTACAACTAGTTTACTTTTTATCCACCCGTTCGACGTATTGGCCTAAGTCGGTGTTGACGCGCACGAGGTCGCCCTCGTTGATAAAGAGGGGAGCGTTGATGGTCGCGCCCGTCTCCAAAATGATTTGCTTGGTGCCGCCCTGAGCGGTATTGCCTTTGACCGCCGGCGGCGCTTCTTTCACTAAAAGCTCGACTTTGATCGGCACGCGCACCGCGATAATTTTTTCGTCAAAGACGAGAGCCTCGACAAGTGCATTTGGTTTTAAGTATTGCCCGGCGGCGCCCATGAGATCGGCGGCAAGCTCGAAGCGGTCGGCCGGATTTTTTTCGGCACAGAACCAATACTCGCCTTTGTTTTGATATAAAAACTTCACCGCCTTGATTGAGAGATCGGCTTCGGCGACCTTCTCGGCTTGGTGGAAGGCCTGCTCGGTCACTTTGCCGGTGATGAGGTGGCGTAGTTTAGTCTGATTGACCGGCTTGCGCATTTGTTTGCGGAAGACGTGTGCATCCAAGACTTCGTACGGCTCGCCGTCCATTAAGATAACCTTTTTAGGCAGAATTTCATTATATTCAAGCATCTGGCCATTCTACCCAAAAACGCTTGTTTTGCAAGCAATATCAAGGACGGTCCTGAATGTTGGAACTCAGGGCGGGCCAAAATGGTTGTAGAGGTGAGCGTATGCTGTACAGTGTGGCTATGACCGGATACCTATCTCTCGACGAAACTCGAGACGATTCGCCAAGCGAATGGGCGGATGAGGCCTTGCTCGCGGCTTCGGTCGAGACGCCCTCGTTGTTTGCGACCCTCGTGCGCAGATGGGAGGAGCCGTTCTTGCGCAAGGCGATTAGCATCGTGCGCGGGCAGGAGGAGGCCGAAGACGTCGTGCAAGAAACCTTTCTCAAGATTTACCGCAACGCGAGTAATTTTAAAAAAGTTGAGGGCGCGCAATTCTCCTCGTGGGGGTATCGCATCCTCATCAACACCGCGCTCACGCACTATGCGCGGCTCAAGCGCCGCGGTACACAGGTGGTGGAGCTCGAGGACGAGATTTGGCAATTGATCCCCGACAAAAATCTGCGCCAATTTGAAAAGAAAGAATTGATGGACGAGATCGACTCGGTCTTGGCGCGGCTACCCCAGCCTTTCGCCCGCGCTCTTTCGGCTTTCTTTATCGAAGGAAAATCTCAAGAGGAGATCGCCAAAGTAGAGGGGCTCTCGGTAGGGGCGATAAAAACACGGGTCCATCGCGCGAAGCGTGAGTTTAAGAAGGTGTACGATTCTATCAGTACCAAAACCTAGTGTCGTTTGGATCGGTAACTTTATTAGTAGAGCAATGATTTAATAAGATATATGAGAAGCAAAATCGAACAACAGGTAATGGCGGGGGTCGGCATCGTATACGCGGCGCGCCAGCTTACCTCGCGCACGGCGCTCGAGCTTTACGCACTCGTGCTCTCGGCCTGCGGTGTTATCTTTTTTGTCTCACTACCGCATGTCTTCGCCAATCTCGTGCACGTGATGAATGGGGGATTGCCGAGCATCACCACTTTTGCGCTCACGGCCGTCATGAGCACCAAACTTATCGTCCAGCTAGCGCTCCTCATCGGCAGTTTCTCGCTCGTTTCTCTCGCGGTAAACACGCTCCGCTCCGTTTCTCACCCGCCGACGCTCGCCGTGCGGTAGAAAGAGTAATCGCTTGACAAATATTTTGTATCTGCTAGGATATACATGTTCGCAGGCGAATGTGTCCTGCGTCACGGGGCCAGAGTGCCCCATTCTTGACCATAGGGTTACGCCTACAAGGGCTACGGGCGGGGCATCGCGAGGTGCTCCGCCTTTTTTATTCCTCCTCTGGTTTAGTTTTGCCGCTCGTGAGACCGTCTTTGAATCCTTTTTGAATCGCTTTCAGTAAATCGCTCGCCACTTTTTTATTTTCCCGCAGATAGGTGCGCGAGGCGTCATAGCCTCGGCCGAGCGAAATTTTCTCACCTTTCTCGCCAGGGAGCGGAGCAATTGAATAGCTCGCGCCGCTTTTTTGCACCAAGCCCATGCGCTCGCCGAGCGCCAAGAGCTCGCCTTCGGTCGAGATGCCTTCGTTATACATGAGATCGAATTCGGTCACGCGGAAGGGTGCCGCTACTTTATTTTTCACTACCTTGACGCGGTGGCGGCCGCCCACCACCTCTTCGCCTTTTTTAATTTGCGCGATGCGGCGGATGTCGAGCCGGATTGAGGTATAGAATTTGAGCGCCTTGCCGCCGGTCGTGGTCTCGGGGTTACCAAACATCACGCCGATCTGCATGCGGATCTGGTTGATGAAGATGACGATGGTTTTGCTTTTGGCAGTGATGGCCGTGAGCTTGCGGAGCGCCTGGCTCATGAGCCGCGCCTGCTTGCCGACCTGGTAGGAGCCCATGTCGCCCTCGATCTCGTCCTTGGGCGTGAGCGCGGCGACCGAGTCTATAACAATAAGATCGATTTTACCGCTTCGCACCAAACTCTCGACAATCTCGAGCGCCTGCTCACCGTTGTCCGGCTGTGAGATCAAGAGCTCGTCCAATTTAACGCCAATTTTTTTTGCATATTCCGGGTCGAGCGCGTGCTCGGCATCGATAAAAGCACACACGCCGCCTTTCTTTTGTGTCTCGGCGATGGCGTGGAGCGCGAGTGTTGTTTTGCCGGATGACTCGGGGCCGAAAACCTCGATGATGCGCCCGCGCGGATAGCCGCCGATGCCCAGCGCCCAGTTGAGGCCGACCGAGCCCGAAGGGACCACATCGACATCCACCTTGGCGGTCTCGCCGAGCTTCATAATCGCCTCGTCGCCGAACTTCGTTTTAATCTCGCGGATAGCGGCGTCTATCGCGCTGGTGTCTTTCCCGCCCTCGCGAGTCCCCACGGTTTTCGCGGGCGCTTCTTTTTTGTCTTTCTTATTGGTGAAAGCCATATAAAAATAATAATCTAATAATTAATACCTAATTAAACGGGGCAGTAATTGAGGACAGTGAAGGCAACTTCAGTGCGTGCGCGCCGGCCAAAGCGGTCGACGGCGGCAACGGTCACCACAGTATACCCCGGGGGCGGTGAGATAGTTTCTATGAAGTTTCCTGCCTCATCGGTGTAGGCGGGCGCGTCATTTATGGTGAGAAAGGAGATGTTTTTTGCGATGCCGGTGATAGTAATCAGTTCGCTCGAAGTCGCGGCGCCGTTCCCGGGCGAAAGGATGGTGAGTTGTGGCCCCTCGATTAATTTGCGACCTTCAAAGAGCCCGTAGCACACGAGGAGTACGGCGGCCACAATAATGATGGTGCGGGTCATAGGCTCTCCTCGGGTGACTCCTCCGCGTGGGTGCTTGCTCCACCTAAAATCTCGCGCGGTTTGGCTCCCTCGCCTGGGCCGATGACGCCGCGCTCTTCAAGCACATCGATAAGCCGCGCCGCGCGCGCATAGCCCACGCGCAACTTTCGCTGGAGGTAAGAGGTGGAGGCTTTGCCAGCCTCAAGCACCGCCGCGCGCGCCTCCTCGTAGAGATCGTCATCTATTTCTTCTTCATCACCAAAGGCGTCGCCGCCCGCCGTGAGTGAGATGGTCGGGCCATTGCCCCCATTGGGCGGGACGAGATCGATGGGGAGTTCGACGTCATTATTTTTAACAATGAAGTCCACCACTTTTTTCACCTCGCTCTCGCCGATAAAGGCACTCTGGAGGCGTATCGGTTTGCCCATCTCGCCACCGAGGTAGAGCATGTCGCCGGCGCCGAGGAGCTTCTCGGCGCCGCCTTGGTCGAGGATGGTGCGCGAGTCAATTTGCGAGGCGACCTGGAGCGCAAGGCGGGCTGGCACGTTCGCCTTGATGAGCCCGGTAATAACGTTGACCGACGGCCGCTGGGTCGAGAGCATGAGGTGGATACCCACCGCGCGGCTCATCTGGGCTAAGCGCACCACAACCGCTTCCATCTCGCGCGGGTAGGCCTGCATAATGTCGGCGAGCTCGTCGATGACGACGATGATGTAGGGCATCGCGTCGGGGATTTTAGCGCCGGCCGCCTCTGGGTCGTTTGTGCGCCGCAGGCGCTCGAGCGCCGGCGTCAGAATATTTTGGTGATACGACTCGATGTCGCGCACATGGCATTCTTCAAGCAAATTATAGCGGCGCTCCATCTCTTTGCCCGCCCAACGCAAGGCCATGATGGCGCGTTTGGGGTCGGTGATGACGGGCGTGAGCAGGTGCGGCAACTGGTTATACATCGTGAGCTCGACGCGTTTGGGGTCAACCATAATGAATCGCATCTGTTGTGGCCCACAGCGATAGATGAGCGAGGTGATGAGTGCATGGATAGTGACCGACTTGCCCGAGCCGGTGGCTCCGGCGATGAGGAGGTGCGGCATCTTGGCCAGGTTGGCAAAGTGGCTGCCGCCGGCGATGTCGCGCCCGAGCCCGACCAAGAGTGGTTTCGGCGAGTCGGAAAATTCAGGTGCCTCAAGAAGTGTCCCCAGGCCCACCGTCACTTTGGCTGAATTCGGCACCTCGATGCCAACTAAGGATTTGCCTGGTATCGGTGCCTCGATGCGCACTGGGTGTGCAGCGAGCGCGAGCTCGAGGTTGGTCTGGAGCGAGACTATTTTAGAGAGCCGCACGCCCTCGGCAGGCTTAATCGCATAGCGGGTAACTGACGGGCCGATAGAGATCTCGTCGAGCTCAACCACGATGCCAAAATTTTGGAGCGTGCGCTTGATGAGGTTGGCATTGCCTTTGATGTCGCCCACGCCGGGGCGACCGCGGTCGCGCTCCAGGAGCGAGAGCGGCGGCGGCGTGTATTGCCCGAGCAGTGATTTAAGATTGGCGGCCGCGGTCTTAGCCCGGCGATCTTTACTCGACTCGGCCGCCATCGCGACGCGGCCCATCGCCGCTCCCGGCAGAGGAACAGTCTCTTCAGTGTCGTTAGCATCGAACACTTCTTCTTGCGCGATGTCTCCTTCAATTTCCTCGGGTATGCCTACCAGCCCCGGCTCGGTCTCCTCTTTCTTTCCAAACAAGCTCCCGATCATTTTGGCACCCGCAGCAATCGAGCGGCCGAGCGCGAGGAATGGTTCTGGCGAGATGCGCCCCTCAAGCACGATGAGGAGCGAGACAAGTAGGAGAGCTCCGAGCAAAACGGTCGCCGCGTAAATATCAAAAAAATGTACGAGGGGTGTGGCGAGCACGCGGCCAACAAGGCCGCCCCACCCGCCCACAATACTAATGAACCCAAGTCCTGATAAAACGAAAATACCTGCCGCGGAGAGCTTGAGAGGCGGGATACCTGATTCTTCGCGCTCAGTGAATGCCGCCGCCGCTAGAATAAAAAAGATAATGGGGAGCAAAAAATAGCCAAAGCCAAAGAGGTAGTTAAAGGCGTGGTAGGTATCGATACCGGCAATACCGGCGGCGTCAAATGCCGCCAGGCTTAAGAATATTCCGGCGACAAAAAGAGCTATGGCAAGTATGCCTCGCTTGGTTTGGCTGGGGAGTGATCGTGCTGAAGGAACACTCAATTTACCTTTCTGCGGCTTACTGTTTTTGGCCATCATGCACAAATCATAATACCACGCAGTAGCCTTTTTGCGTCTTGTACGGGGGGCGAGTATACTCATGGACACCGAATGTCTTTTACGTCGGATAGAATTGTAAAAGACATTTAGTAGGACAAACAAAAGGACACTATGGATGCCAACCAAGATCGATTCCATGCGATAGCCGTAAATTCAATCCTTTTTAAAGGACACAGCGATTGGTATTTTTGTTTTTTGAAGGCGGAGCGGATAGCGCACGCACTCGCACTTTTAGCAAACCAGGTGTCCGATACCAAGGGCGATTTGCGTGAGACGGCGCGCTTGGCAATGCAGGTGCCGCAAAGTTTTTTACAATTTGCCGCCGGTGAGCTCACCCCCGAAGTGGTACTCGCCGATCTCTTTGCACTTCTCTCGGAACTGCGGGTACACACGACCTCCAAGCATTTGAGCCAAGAAAATTCTTCGATTTTGGTTCAAGAGTGCGAGGCGCTCATCGAGCGCCTCGCGGTGAGTACGCCGCTATCACCATTTATGTCGCCAAGCGATTTTGAAGTGCCAGAAGGTCAATTTGCTCTCGCGGATTCTCTCAAGTCATATACCTCTCGCGAGGTCGGCCCAAGCGAGACTCAAAGACATGTTGTAAAAGACACTAAAGGACAGTCTAGGACAGAGCATCAAGGACACGCAGAGCGAACTAAGAAGGTGCTCGATTTTGTATCGCAAAATAAGGGCGTTTCTATAAAAGACATCACCGAGGCGGTTGGTGGATATAGCGAAAAGACGATCCAGCGGGAGCTGGCGTTTTTGGTTGGGCAGGGCTTAATAAAAAAGAGCGGAGAACGTCGTTGGAGCACCTATTTGCCTAAATAGGCAAAATGTACCCTTTTACCTTGCTTGGCCGTATATATTAGGGTAAGATGTTATCCACATGCCCTTATGGTTCGGGCCCTTTCTAGGGCCTATACTTAGGCGTGTAGTTCCCTGACAACTGAATACTCCTGTAACTCCTCGTACCTTCATGAAAGATACGGTTGCAATTCCCATCCTCATTTGGCTACCAATGCGACTTCTACCTACCTGTTTCTCTAGGAGAGACCAAGGCGGGTGGTGGATGCGGGTAGAGTGTAGAGTGTTGTTCGATTTACCAGTGATTATCAGTAAGCATTATTAATTCGTTCGATTTATAAAAGTATGTCTATTAAAAATAGTGCGACTCGTTTGGCTGCCTACGCGGCAGGCGCAGCGGTAACGCTCGCTCTCGCCGGTGCGGTTGTAGCGCTCCCCGCGCAAGCGGCGGGCCTCAGCTCTTCGCAGGTTCAGACTATCCTCGGTATGCTCCAAGCCTTTGGAGTAGACCAGGCGACCATCAACAACGTGCAGGCGGCTCTCACCGGTCAGGCAACTACCGGCACGACCGTTACCACGACCACTAGCGGCGCATCTTGCACCGCCTGGACCCGCAACCTCACCGTCGGTGCAACCGGCGCTGATGTTATGGCCCTCCAGAAGTTCTTGAACTCAAACGCGGCGACACAGGTCGCGGCTTCGGGTGCTGGCTCTATGGGTATGGAGACCTCCACTTTCGGCCCGGCCACCAAGGCGGCCCTCGCCAAGTACCAGACCCTCAACGGCATCTCGCCGGCGGCTGGTTACTTTGGCCCGGCAACTCGCGCCAAGGTTAACGCCTCGTGCACGAGCACCACGACGACGGGTGGCACCACGACCGGCGGCACGACCACTACCACGACTGGTACTGGCCTCACCGTTTCGGCAGGTGCACAGCCGGTCAACGCGGTCATCCCGTACGGCGTTGCTCGCGCACCGTTCACGACCTTCACGGTTACTGCCTCTAACGATGGCGACGTAACGCTCAACAGCGTGACCGTCCAGCGCCAGGGCATCTCGAAAGACACCGATGTTTCCAACGTCGAGCTCCTCGACCACAACGGCAACATCGTCGGTCTTACCAAGACGCTCAATAGCAACCACCAGGCCGTCATTGGCTCGGCGATTGTTATCGCACGCGGGACCAGCCAAACCTTCACGGTCGCGGCTGACACGCAGAGCGACAACACGCTCATCGGTTCTGGCGATATCGTCTCGTTCGCTGTTGTTGCGGTTAACTCCACAGCAACCGTGAATGGCTCGCTCCCGATTGTGGGTGCCAGCAATACCATGAACAGCACCCTTACCATCGGTAAGGTGACGGTTGTCCGCGGTACGAACGATCCGGGCGCGGCGAATACCGAGAACGTCGGTACAACCAACTACATCTTCTCGTCGATCCGCCTCACGGCTGGCTCGGCCGAGGATGTCTATCTGAAATCGATCCGCTGGCACCAGGTTGGCTCCGCTTCGCAGAGCTACCTCCAGAATGTCGTAACGGTCGTTGGTGGCACTTCATACCCGACAACGGTATCGAGTGACAACTACTACCTCACGACCTTCCCGGGCCAGGGTATCCTCATGACCAAGGGCAATAGCCAAGATGTGGCTATCCAGGGTGACATCGTGAATGGCTCGAACACCAACGTGGAGTTCGATGTCCAGAAGCGCAATGACATCAGCGCCGTCGGTGCAACCTACGGCTTCGGTATCCTCCCATCGTTCAGCACGGATAGCACTATCTGTGTTGCATCGACGGGTGTAAATTGTGGGGCAGTCAAAGCAAGTGACGATCCTTACTACGTTGGTTTCCTTGCTAGCATCAATGCCGGCACGGTTAACGTCTCGACCGGAAGCCTCCCGGCATCCAACGTCGCGACGAACCAGTCGAACGTAGTCATCGGTAGCTACTCGGTACAGATCCTCGGCGAGCCGGTCACGATCGGCAAACTGATCTTCAACGTATCGAAGAGCTCCGGCAGCTCTGCCACCTACGCTGACCTCACGAGCGTCTCGCTCGTCGATCAGACAGGTAACGTGCTCGCCGGCCCGGTTGATGCGGCGGCTGGCACTGGTGGCCAGTTCAAGCTCACCTTCACCGACACGGTAACCTTCCCGGTTGGTACTACCCAGCTCTCCCTCAAGGGTAAGCTCGGCAGCAACTTCGCAACTAACGACACCATCGCGGCTTCGACGACGCCGTCTACTATGTGGACGACCGTAACGGGCCAGACGACGGGCAAGTCGCTTACTGCTTCGCCTTCTTCCTCGCTCACCAGCGCGGTTATGACGGTCAAAGCACAGGCGCTTGCGGTCTCGGTTGCGTCGACCCCGATTGGCCAGACGGTCATCGCGGGAAACAACCAGTTCACCTTCGCTAACATCAACCTTAGCGCGAACTCTTCGGGCGAGGATGTGCGCGTCACGACGCTTCCGCTCAAGTACACTTGGACGGGCAATGCAAACGATTTGACCAACTGCTACCTCTACAATGGCGGCACGAATGTCACTGACGCGCATGTCGTTAATCCGACTTCGGCCAACACGACCGGGTCTGACGTATCCTTCTCACTCAACAGCGGCGGTATCACCGTACCGAAAGGCTCGACGGTAACGCTCTCGGTTAAGTGTGATGTTCGTAGCGGTGTTTCGGGTACCTACCACTGGGGTCTCTCGGCCAGTCCTTCGATTGGCGCTTCGGGTGTAACCAGCGGTAACACGGTTATCCCGTCAGTTACTGCCGCCACAGGTAACGCCATGGTTGCTTCGGCTTCCGGCGGCGCCCTCACGATCACTGCTGACTCCAGCTCGCCGGTCTACAACTCGGTAGCGGCAGGCTCGACCGGTGTTGACCTGGGCCACCTCCGCTTCACGGCTACTACCGAGAATGTGGACTTGCGCCAGGTTGCGCTCCAGCTCACCAGCGGCAATGGCTACGACCTCGTAAACAACACCGTCACCCTCGTCGACCACTCGACCCAGAAGGTCATTGGTACGGCGCAGTTCGCGACCGGTGCATATGCGACCTCGTCTGCTATCGTTTCGGGTGACTTCACCATCCCGGCCAACGACAGCCGCGTGCTCGAAATCCACGGTGATATCGCGGGTATCAGCACCAACGGTCCTATCCAGGTCTCGGGTGATAACATCAAGGTCAGCTACGACGGCAACAACGTAGGCCTTAACGGCAACTACGGTGTTGGTGTCAGCTCCAACCAGAATGTCACCCCGAGCACGAACACAGATGTGACCCCGGTTGCTCATGGTGTCAACATCTACAAGTCGGTCCCGACCTTCACCTACTCGACTTCGGGTGGCTCGCTCTCGGGCGGCCTCAACACCCTCCTGACGCTCAATGTAGCGGCGGATGCAAAGGGTGATGTCGAACTCGGTAGCTTGAAGTTCGCGGTCTCGACAACCACGGTTACTCTCTCCGGCCTGACCTTCAACGGCCCGAACGGAGCGGTAAACGACACGACGGTTTCCGAGTCGGGTGCTACCGGCTCGCAGGTCATTACGGTTCTCTTCGACAGCGCGTCGAACTCGAATGACCGCATCGTCGCGGCGAACTCGACCAATACCTACACCTTAAGCGGTGTGGTAAACGGCCTCACGACTACGGGCGGTGTGGTATCGGTTGCTCTTATGGGCGACAGCTCCCTCCCGGTTATCCAGACCAACGGTAACGGATTGGCGTCTTCGACTGGCACCTTTGCCTCGCAGAGCGTCCTCTGGTCTCCGCTCTCGACCTCACGGTCAGCAGCAGTACCGGCCTCCGATACTCGCGCAGACTGGACGAACGCTTACGGTCTCTTGGGCTGCTTCAAGACGGTCGGTCTCGGCAACAACTGCCAGGCGAACGTTCTCTCGAAGTAATCTCTCGAGCTTAAGCTCGCCGTCGGTTCTCTCCGGCTAGCCCGGACACAAAACCCCCGCCCAAGGCGGGGGTTTTGTTGTGTTCGCCCGGGGTGTAAAATGTTCAGTATGATAGAAAATCAAAAGAGAAATTGGTATATAGCAGTGGGCGCACTCCTTATTGTTATCTTGGTCGGCGGCGTATACGCCTTTGCTCACCGAGGGAGTGAAGCGACTTTGGAGGTACCTACATCTTCTACCACTACCACCTCAACTGCCGCAGCCACCAGTACTACGCCAGGCGCGGCTGGAGTTTCGGCAGTAAACAGCCGGCCTGACATCCCGATGCCCGATCTCACTCGGCCGTATACGCCGCCCCAAAATCTCCCCGCCGCTATCCAAGCCCAGAGCGCCAAAGAGGTCGCTCAAGAAATTGCCCAGCTCAAAATCGACCCCAACCACGAGGCCTATTGGTTGATGCTCGGTGTCTATCGCAAAGGCTCGGCTGACTATACCGGCGCCGAGGCCATATGGCTCTATTGTGTTGCGCGGTGGCCGAAAGATACGACCGCCTACAATAATCTGGCCGATATGTATCAAAACTATACTCACCAGTATGACAAGGCGGCCCAATATTGGAATAAGCTTATTGCGGTAGACTCTTCTTATATCCCGGCGTATATAAACCTGGTTACGCTATATAACATAGACCTGCACGACTCGGCCCAAGCCGCCGCTACTATTAAAGAGGGGCTTAAAAACAATCCCGGAGACCCCGACCTGTTACATTTGCAGACGGAGCTTGGTTTATAAGGCTAAGAGTTGTCCACAGCACTAGTCTGGACAAGGGCTTTTTTCCTATACACTTAAGATACCGTTCTTAGCGGGTCTTATTATTTGCTATTTATATTGCACTATCATGCAACCTATACGGGCGAAGTTTCGTTCTGCCGCTCTCGTGGCGCTCTCGGTTCTTGGTGCGGTTACGTTGAGCGCGACCATCGTGGCCGCGGCTACCACTATTAGCACCAATATTCAGACCGATGGCACCCTAGCCGTCACGGGTCTTTCGTCGCTTAGTTTGGCGAGCTCGACGGTACTCTCGGCAAATGCCGCTTACTTCGGTGGAGCCGCGACTACTACTATTGATTCTGCTGGTAACCTTTCGGTCGCAGGCACCCTGGGGGTGACCGGAGCCGCTACCGTCAGCACACTTCATGCGACTGGCGCGGCAACGCTCGACAGCACCCTCAAAGTCGGCTCGGTCGGCACCTCACTTTCTGATGTGGTAGTGGGCGTCTGCACCATCTCGAGCTTCAGCATCACCGCCTCGACCACCAAGATGGCAGACTGCACTACTAGTGTAAGCATTTCTCCTTCTGATAAGGTATTCCTCACTGCGACCAGCTCGATGCCAGCCCAGATAGTTGTGCAAATGGCATCATCCACCAGCGCCTCTAACATACAAGTGCAGTTTATGAACACCGGCATTACGGCAGGCAATGTTAGCTCGGCAACCTTTGGTCTCAACTTCCTGGCCATCCATTAGTGTGCGTATTAGTCATAATCCATATTATCTATGACACGCACACTCATACGGGTGGGGATTGCTCTGGCGCTTCTAGTGCCGGCCGTCGCTCTTGCCCAACCCGCGAGCAATCCGGTAACGCTTACCACCAGTACCATCTTGCATGTTTCAGGAGCAGATCTCTTGGTCTCGGGCAGCAGTGCCGCGATGGACTCGATCCAAGTTTCGGATAACGGCTTTACGGTTACGGTTGAGGCGGGTTCGAAACTGACCGTCACCTCTGCTGATCACCGCATCTTCGAGGTACACGCAAGCAACGCGGTCGGCTCGTTCACCTGTGATCCAGACTATTCAACCTTCACCATCACCGGGGTGGGGGGCGACACCGTGACGGTTATCGTCAACACGACCAGTTGCACCGTCCCCACCGGCGGTGGAAGCGGTGGGCCGTCCAGCAACACTACGACGAGTAGCTCTGGAGGTGGAGGAGGGGGAGTAGTCGCTACGCCAGTAGTGGTGAGTACGACAACTCCAACCTCGACCCCAGCGGTAACGACCGTGGCGACAACCGTAGCGTCGGCACCGGCTTCAGGCCTCACGACCGTCCAGGTGTCGGCTATCCTTTCGCTCCTCCAATCTTTTGGCGCTGATCAGGCAACGATAGATAACGTCAATGCCGCACTCAATGGGCAAGCGACGGCGGGAACCCCAACAGTTGCCGGGTATTCGTTCACCAAGCTTTTATCACTCGGCATGACACAAGCCCAAGTGAAGCTTCTCCAACAAGTGCTCAACGCTGACGCTGACACCACGGTTGTTGCGAGCGGCCCGGGCTCGCCAGGCAATGAGAGCACCTACTTTGGCGCTAAAACTAAAATCGCCGTGCAGAAATTCCAGGTGAAATACGGTATAGCAAAAGCGGGCGATGCCGGATATGGCTCGGTCGGCCCCAAAACCCGCGCGAAACTCAACACTCTTCTGTCGCAATAACCGCTACAAGAAAGTAGATTTCCGACACGAGTTGTAGTGGCATGAAAAATGTTTTGGCAAAAGTTTGGCACATCATACGCTGGCCTCTGCTCGCGCTCTTCCTCCTGTACGCGGCGTTGGTGGCGTATCGGATACCAATAGTCGCTCAAAAAAATAACAGCGATAAAATCGTGGCGTATATCCACGCGCAGAAAATCACGATGGCCGATGTGATGGGGGAGAGCTTGCCGCCTGCGCCCGACCAGGCCGCCAATGATGCAACTCTGGCAGGAATTGACGCTAATAAAAATGGCATCCGCGATGATGTCGAGCTAGCGATCTTCAAAAAATATCCCAACTTGCCCAAAATCCGCGCCGCCGAGCTCCAATATGCCAAAGCGCTCCAACTTGAGCTCACCCAAGTGACTGATTCGAATACATTGGTAGCGGCTATTCAGGAGGAAGATAGAGCAAGTCTATGTATCACTGGAACAGCTCCGAAAGTTACTCTCTCCGACAGCGATACGAAAATAAAAAGTGCTCTTGCTTTGTCGGATGCACGGAAAAAAGAAGTTGAAATTTTGATTTTTAACACCGATCAAAGGAAACAAAAACAGCAAAGTATTTATCAGAAATATATGACTTCTTACAGCGACCCAAACGTGGCTGGATGTGACATTGATCCTTCAAGCTCTTAAATTTAAATATGAAATATGCGGCTCTCGTATTTTTTGTTTTATTTTTAATAATACCGAACAGTGCTTACGCGGCCTGTTCAGCAAATGGTTACACGGTAGTTTTTGTTAACGGGATCCTTACCAGTGAAGATCAGGCGAAAAAGCAGAATGCAGATTTGAGGGACACATTTATAACTCTGACCGGCAGGAGTGATGTCGTGTTTATAAACGGTTACAACCCAACGCATTTAGCGGGGTTGGGAGATTTGGCGCAGACCGTGGCACAGGCGTTTGGGACATCAATTTCGGACTACGATTTAAACACCATCCTCTTGCAGATTTATCCCGAGGTGCAGACGCGGCGCCTCCTTTTGGTCGGCCATTCGCAGGGCGCGTTTTATGCCGACGGCATCTATAACTATCTCGTCGCGCATGGCGAGCCGAAAGAAGCGTTGGGTGTCTACGACATCGGCACGCCGGCGAGTTCGGTTGCGGGCGGCGGTAAATATCTAAATTCAAAAGAGGACATCCTGCTCGGCTGGCTGCGCTCGACGCTGCACTTTAATCCGCTGCCCCCGAACGTCGATATCCCCATCACCGGGCAGGACGCCACCAACAATCCGTTTGCCGGGCACTCGCTCGAAGATGCCTATCTGGCTGGCGCGCCCGGCCGTATCGTCTCGGATATTTCAGGCGAGCTTGCCGCGCTCCAACCAACCTATGCGTCGCCCACGGGCGCTTGTTTCGATCCGCCAGTACAAGGGTTGGTGTACAACACCGAGCGGGTGACCTTTGCCATTGCCGACCCGGCTGCAAAAGGGCTCGAGGTGGGGAGCGTGGCGGCCTATAACGGCACCGTCGCCGTCGCGAGCGCGGCTGCCGCGCTCGCGCGCGCCGCCGGTGGCACTGTCGCTACTATTTGGGGGAGAATCACCGGTGTATCGCAGTCGATAAATAATGCAGTAGCGAATAATCCGAACAATCCGGCGGCACCGCAAAATATCCCTGCCAATTTTACGGTTGTTAAAGCGCTTTATGGCTCGAGCCTCAATCCGAGTGATGTGCGGGAACTACTCAACACGCCGGGCGCTTCGCAGGGCGGTGCCGTGGCGCTGGCGCTCCCGCCGGGGGCGGGAGAGTTTGCAAGCACGATAGCCACAACGACTGTCCCCACCACATCCACAACGACCCCGAGCGCCACTTCAACCGCTCCCAAGATTTTCCCCGCCGCGGCTAGCGGCGGGGGAGCGACCACCTTTACGGGGGATGAAGATCTGGCGACGACCACCGAAGAGTCTGCCACCAGCACACCTCTGCTGTTTACTGCGAGCACTACGCCGCCCGCACTCGCTATTGCGGAGTGCGCCTATTCGCTGGCGCGAGATAGGTGCCTCGTGGCCACGACGACCGTCAGGCTCTCGTGGTCGCTGCCGCCTGGCACGGCATCATATTCCATAATCCTCAACCGCAAAAAAGGTATGCCGCTCGCGACAAGCTCAATCACTCTCGCATTATCCGACAATATGAGCTCGACCATACAAGTCGTCGCGTATGACGCCTCGAGTACGCCGCTCTTTTCTGAAGGTAAAAGTATCTATACTGCCAGCCAGCCGATGTTGATAAACGAGATTGCGTGGGGTGGCACCAGCGCGTCGCCAGACGACCAGTGGATTGAGCTCAAAAATACGACGCCTTACTGGCTCGATACCACCCACCTAGCGCTCGTGGCTCGAGAGGGCGGCTCACAGTACATCCCGCTCCAGGGCATATCTGATTATTATCTGGCCAAATACTATTACGCATCATCGACGCCGTCGCAGGGTATTGATTACTATGCTTTCGAACGCTTGGACGACGCCATCCACATTCAGCTAGACCCAAATATACCTCTTACTACGTTGTCGACGGTGCCTTTTGACCTGCTTAACACCGCCGGCGAACAATTGGCACTCGTATGGGAGACCGATGTGGGGGCGACGACGCTCGACGAGACGCCGCCTGTGGCGGCGTGTGGCGGTTGGTGTGCGGGCACCTCGGGCGGCGATATTGCCGACCACGATGTTTTTTCGATGGAGCGTTCGCACGCTCTGGGCGCAGGCGATGATCCTAGGAGCTGGGTGACTAATGACGGCTATTATCAGCCTAGGAACATTATAGCGGATAGAAATTATTCGCAGGTATTCGGCACGCCACAGATGGAGAACAGTTTGCAGTATCCGCCCTTTGGCGTTTCGTGCGGCGCCCTTATTGCAGAAGGTTCGGTGTTCTCGGCCCGTTTCGAAAACTGTCTCTTCTTTTCGGCATTCATTCGGAACTCCCATTTTCGCGTTGCTGCCTTGTTTGATGGCGTCGTCGGCAGTTCTACCGCTATTCAATCCTTCTACAGAATCGGCGAGGGGCCGGCTGGTGCGGAATACACCATGTCTGTAATAGTTGACAACGTTCTCGCGCCTATCCCGCCCGGTGAGCCGATGTTCTTCGCTGTATGGACGGCAGATCCGCCGTACGGAGAGGATATTGATGATTATTTAAAAAACGGCACGGCGTTAGGCCTCCCAACCCCGTCTCCGGACCTCTTACGCACGGTCTCTTTTACCTACGAGCCGCGGCCGTAGTACACTGGGAGCATGAGTCGATTTTTTACCAAAACGTTTACCCGGTTTCTGTTCGGATTTTTAGCGATTTTGGCGGTGGCGCTCGGGGTCATGATCGGGGCCGGCGTATGGAGTAATAGCCAGACGAGCCCGGTTGACAATCTTGCCCAACCGCAGTAAATTGCTCTGCATAAGGGCCTAAGACAGCAGGCATTCGCCGCAAGCGAAAGAAGCCCTGCCGAGGTCGGCTGAAGCCCTTATTTAAGGGTTTTTTTCTTGAAATTATGGCAATCACCAGAGAAAAAAAAGAAGAAGTAGTGAAGCATATCGACAGCATGCTCGAGGGGGCCAAGACGCTCGTCTTCGCGCAGTTTAAAAAACTGCCGGTCAACGAGCAGTCGGCACTGCGCCGCGCGCTACGCGCGCAAGAGGTGGGCTACTCGGTCGTCAAAAAGACACTGCTCAAGCGCGTGCTCGGTGGCCGCGGCTTTGAGGGGCAGTTGCCCGAGCTTGGCGGTGAGATAGCGTTGGTCTACGGGCACGACGAATTGGCGCCTGCGCGCGAGTTGGCCGTGTTCGTTAAAAAATTCCCGGAGCAGTTGGCGTTCGCGGGCGGTGTCTTCGGCGGCGCGTACCAAAGCGCCAAGGAGATGACCTCGATAGCCGCTATCCCCGGTATGCAGACACTGCGTGCGCAATTCGTACAGCTTATTAACAGCCCCCGTCAGCGTTTCGCTGTTGTTCTTAAAGCGAAAACTGGAAAGGGAGAATAATTAAAAATAAAATGGCAGATGAAACAGTAGCGGCCGCAGAGATGGCCGAAGTCAAAGCAGAAATTCCTTCGAAGTTTAAAGATCTCGTGCAGTCGGTTGAGAAGATGACGGTGCTCGAGCTCCACGAGCTCGTGAAGGCACTTGAGACTCACTGGGGTGTCTCGGCCGCGGCGGTAGCCGTTGCCGGCCCGGCGGCGGGAGGTGAAGCGGCGGAGGAGAAGAGCTCCTTCAATGTCCACCTCACTGACTCGGGCGCGACGAAAGTCCAGGTCATCAAGGCCGTCAAAGACGCGCTGGGCCTCGGGCTCAAGGAGGCGAAGGACCTCGTCGACGCGGTCCCCTCGGTGCTCAAAGAGGGGATGAAGAAAGAGGACGCCGAGGCACTCAAAAAAGCAGTCGAGGCCGCGGGCGGTAAAGTCGAGTTGAAATAACTTTTTTCACTCAGAATTTTTCAGCAAAAATCCGGCATCTTGCCGGATTTTTGCGTTGGAGTACTGTTGGGGCGGACATGGTGTCCGGGGCCCAAGGGCCCTCTCCTAAGGGAGAAAGTTCTTTGAGAGGCTAAGCCAATGAACCAGTCATCGCTCACGCCTGCTGAGGCAAGCCCGCAGGATAAAGAAAAAGAGTTTCTGAAGGCGGCGTGGGAGCACAAAGACAGCAGGGCATCGGCGCTCTTGCTTGATGTCGTGCTCCAAGCTAAGGAAGGATGGGGGCAGGAGAGTTCCCGCACCCTTGCTTACGCGAAGATAGCGGCGGAGCTTTTGCCAAAACTGCCGCCTTCCTCGGAGGTCCCCGAACTTCAACACGTGGCACACCTGCCAATCACCAGGGGTGCGCTATGGAGAATGCTCCTCAATGGCATTTTCAACTGCAAGTGCGAAGGCTACCAGCAACGTGAACTTACTAAAGCTCTTCTGGCAAAGCAGGAGCTCAGCCAGCAGGAGCAGAAGAACCTCGGTGACACTGCTCGCGCTTTTTTCGAGACGATGGAAGACAGGTCATGGGACATGATTGCTCTCTTGCGGGTTGCCGGTTCTATGGATTCGGAATCACTCGAGCTAATCGTCGTACGTAGCTGCCTGCATGCGGTAGCGAGGTATGGCGATATGTATTTGATCAAGAGAGTGTGCAGCTACTTGTGAGCCAGCGCCGCCTCGGTGACACCCGAGGCGGCTTCCCTTTTTCGGTTGTAACCTTTTCAAATGTTGGTGAGTAGTAGAGGTAGTTGATCATTCGCGGAGATCATTGAAATAGGTTGAGAGCTCCAGATACGGAACTTTTTTGGATAGCTTGCTATCCGAACCACCTCCGTACTCTGTACCACCTCTCTACCTAATTTCTTTCTTCTCCCACACCCTTTCTTCCTCCCCACCCCTCTTGCCCCGCGCAAGAGGTTGTTTTTTTATCTGTCTAGCCGCCTGCCGGCGGGGCAGGCTTTGCTTTACTTAGGGCTTTTGCATACAATACGCCTGCCCGCCATCAAGCAGGCCCACCGATTGACTGTATGACTGATCCGCTAGCTAAACTGTTTGGAAGCAACGCGCGCGTGAAGCTCTTGCGTCTCTTCCTTTTTAATCCCCGCCAATCGTTCACCGTGGGTGAAGCGGCCGCGCGCACCTGCACCCCAGCCCTGGAGGCCAAACGAGAATTGGTGCTCCTCCTTCGCGTGGGTGTCATCTCACCTGCGGCGCGCGGCCGCGGCCTGCGCTATCAGCTCGATACGGAGTTCCGCTATATTGTGCCGCTCCAGGCGCTCTTGCTTAATGCCGCCGCGCGCGGCGAAAATTTGGTCGAGCGCCTACGCGGTGTTGGAGTGCTTAAATTTGTCGTGCTGGCCGGTATTTTTGTGGGAGAGATGGAGGGCCGCATCGACGCGCTCATCGTAGGCGATCGTATTAAAGAACGCCTCTTGCGCGAGCGAATGAAGCGCCTCGAGGCCGAGCTTGGCCGCGAGTTGCGTTATGCGCTTTTGCCGAGCGACGACCTCCTTTATCGGCTCACGGTCAGCGATAGGTTGGTGCGCGACGTTTTTGACTATCCGCACCGCATCGTGCTCGACAAACTTGGCACTAACTTGAGCTAAGCGAGAGCCTCGGGCTTATCCACACAAGGCCCCCAGTCGTCGTGGGGGCGAGGTACAATGGGAGTGTCGTTATTAATAGCCATTATTTAATCAATTTTCGTATGGTAGTCCAAACGGGAGTCAGCGCGCTGGGGACATCGTTCTCCGGATTGCTCACAAGCATCGCGAACTTCCTCCCTGCGCTCTTGTTCGCCATTATTATATTCATCGTCGGTTGGTTCATCGCCGTCTGGCTGTGCTGGGTTATCGAGGAGGCGGTTAAGGCGCTCCGCGTCGACCATGCGCTCCGTGCGGCTGGTGTCGAAGAGGTGGTCAATCGCTCGGGATACCGGCTCAACTCCGGCAAATTCTTGGGTGTGTTGGTCAAATGGTTTGTTATCCTGGTATTCCTTCTCGCGGCGCTCCAGGTGCTTAACCTTGGCGCGGTAACCTTCTTCCTCGCATCGATTGTTACAGCCTTCCTCCCTAACGTCATCATCGCGGTACTCATCCTCTTGGTTGGGGCAGTTATCGCCGAAGTGATACAGGGTGTCGTTGCCGGAGCCGCGCGCGCGGCCGGTATCACCGGAGCGGGTTTTGCGGGCACCGTGGCGCGCTGGGCTATTTGGGCCTTCGCCATCCTTGCCGCGCTCGAACAGCTCCAGATTGCGACCTCGATACTCCAGACTCTGCTTACCGGTGTCGTGGTTGCCTTGGCGCTTGCCTTCGGCCTCTCGTTTGGCCTCGGCGGTCAGGAGTCCGCGGCGCGCTTCCTCGAACACACGCGCGAGCAGATGGAGAACCGCCGTCACCAATAGTCCCGTCCTCAAATTGTTTTCCCAACCACCCCTCGCGGAGCGAGGGGTGGTTTCGTTATAGTTTGCCCTGACCTGCATTGACTTGAGGTTGTCCGCGCCGTAGTGTTCTGAAAGACTAGAAACCGGCAACCAGAGGAGACGTTGCCATGGACATAAGAGAAATAAAGTTTCGTGCCGATGGAGCGACTGTCCGCGCGACTGTCGGCGAAGACACGGCGGTGATCTGGGAGATGGAGGTGCCCCCAATGCAGTCGGGCAATGTTGATATAGCGGCGTGGATCGCCCAGATTATCGCCGCTCGTCTCAGCAAAACCTTCGCCGCGCATCAGCCGATCCCGGACTATCCCCGCGCTTCCGGTACGAAGGAGTACGAAGACCTCGTCCTCCGGCAGCACTTCATGGATCCGGAGCTCAACGCAGTTCTCATTGGCATCGATCTCGCGAAATATGCTCCTGACAGCGATGTCATTCGGCAGGCGTTGTCGAAAATGCACGTCGCCGAAGGGCTCGAAATCGGCGCGTGCGATCCGAACAGTGTACTGCGGCAGTTGATGGGAACGAGCTCGCTGGTTCCTTTCGGGTTCACCCCTCCATCGAACTTTATGGATCGCGGCGAGCGTGGGGAGCCGAACGCTGCAGATCTCGATCACGCCGCGCTGGTGGGTCGCATCGCCGGGGTGGTGAGAGCGAAGGCCACGAAGGCCGGAATCACGAACAAGGGGGACTAACATCGCCAATGCCAGTCCTCGCGAAGGCCCCCAATCCACAGGAAAGGGGGCCTTTCCATGCACAAAAAGTTAGGCTCGCACACCGATTTGACACCCCATTTACACTCCTATATACTCACCCCTACAGATATGTTGACCACAAGAAAGCGAGCCTGAAGAGGACGGTAAGCCAAGTGGCTGCCGCCGCTTCACCAAAGCGGCTTTTTTAGTGCCAAATTCTGTCAGAGATTGCCCGAACTTTGACAACTCCATTCCATCGCATCGAGAAATTTCCCAACTGGGTCTTTTCAGCTTGATGCAGGTGGGCAGGTAAAGATAAAAACAACAAATTATTGCGGTTCTTGAAGCTCCCGCCTCGTACGAGGCCGGGAACAATAAGGGCGTATGGTGGATGCCTTGGCTTTGAAAGGCGATGAAGGACGCAGCGTGGCGGCGATACGCTTCGGGGAGGTGCCAAGCAACCTTTGATCCGGAGATGTCCGAATGAGGAAACTCGTCAGAGCGAAATCTCTGTCATCTCTCGCAAGAGAGAAGTATACCTAGGGAAGTGAAACATCTCAGTACCTAGAGGAAAAGATACCAACTGGTATTTCGTGAGTAGCGGCGAGCGAAAGCGAATTCAGCCCAAACCGCAGATTTGCCCAAGCTGTCCCGACGCGTGGTCGGGATGGTTCGGGTAGGTCTCGGGGTTATAAGGCATTGTTGCGGGCTTCGAGCCCGAAGAAGTTACAAATCGTGGAGGTAGTCAAAGCCGCTGGGAAGCGGCGCCCCAGAGGGTGAAAGCCCCGTAGACGAAACCGACACGACTTCTACAATGTCCTTGAGTAACTCAAGACACGAAAAGCTTGAGTGAATTCACCGGTACTAACCGGTAAGGCTATATACTTTCAAAGACCGATAGTGAACCAGTACCGTGAGGGAAAGGTAAAAAGCACCCCGGTGAGGGGAGTGAAATAGATCTGAAACAATATGTCTACAAAGAGTCGATGCGGGCACAAGTCCGCTACGGCGTGCCTATTGAAGAATGAGCCTGCGAGTTATTGTGTACTCTGTATGTCTAAGCGCGCGAGCGTGGAGGCGAAGCGAAAGCGAGTCTGAATAGGGCGAACTGAGAGTACGCAATAGACCCGAAGCTAGGTGAGCTACCCATGAGCAGGGTGAAGGTGTGAGAAATCACGCTGGAGGCCCGAACCGTTGAGCCGTTCAAAACTCTCGGATGACTTGTGGGTCGGAGTGAAAAGCTAATCGAACCTAGTAATAGCTGGTTCTCTCTGAAACAGCTTTTGGGCTGGCGTCGCGTGTATTGGCAGGGGGGGTAGAGCACTGGAAGGAATAGACAGGGAGCAATCTCGCTATTCCTATCAAACTCCGAATACCCCTGTGTTGCGCGGCAGTTAGTACGTGGGGGCTAAGCTCCACTGTACAAAAGGAGAAGAGTCCTAGATCTCAAGTTAAGGTCCCTAAATCCATGTTAAGTGCATCATAAGGAGGTGAGATCTCACAGACAATGAGGAGGTTGGCTTAGAAGCAGCCATCCTTGAAAGAAAGCGTAACAGCTCACTCATCGAGAGATCTTGCGCCGAAGATAATCGGGGCTAAAACATGGTACCGAAACTGAGGGCTTGCGAATTCCTTCGGGAATTTCAAGCGGTAAGAGAGCGTTCCCATTGCAATGAAGCTAAAGGGGTGACCCATAGTGGAGCGTTGGGAAGTGAGAATGCAGGCACAAGTAACCGCAATGCGGGTGAGATCCCCGCACGCCGAAAGCACAAGGTTTCCTTGGCAATGGTAATCATCCAAGGGTTAGTCGGGCCTAAGTCGATGGCGAATGCCGGAGATGATGGACAGTGGGTTAATATTCCCACACCGGCGCGTAGGTGATGGAGTGACGGAAGAAACAAGTTGACGCGCCTTATTGGATTGGCGTTTGTCCGCTTAAGATAGGTACGCTTGGTAAATCCGGTGTACTACCTTTAATGGTGACTATCGTAGCGAGCAGAGCACTTCTCGGCTTCGGCTGAGAGGGATGTCAGCGAAGAGCTTTCCAAGAAAAACTTCTAAACTTAACTACGCGTACGACCGTACCGCAAACCGACACAGGTGTGCAGCTCGAGTAGAGCAAGGCGAACGAGTGAGTGTGCTCCAAGGAACTCGGCAAAAAAGCGGCCGTACCTTCGGAATAAGGCCTGCTGTGCGCAAGCACAGCCGCAGCGAAAGAATCCCTGGCGACTGTTTAACAAAAACACAGCTCCCTGCGAACTCGTAAGAGGATGTATAGGGGGTGACACTTGACCAATGCCAGAAGGTCAAATAACGGCGTTGTATTGTCGCAAGATGATATGGTGACTGTTATAAGCCCTGGTGAATGTCGGCGATAACTATAATCGTCCTAAGGTTTCTCGCTTAACTTCGGTTGAGCGGGGAAGGACTGGGACGATTGTGGCATCGGTTAACAGCGAAAGTTACACAAAAAGCTACCTCTCTGCGCAGTAATGCACAGAGGTCCCAAAAACGTGGCTATATGCTCAGTAACTAAGGTATTATTATTCCATAGTGAAAAAGCAGGAAAGGCCGAGAATTGAAGAGTGGATTAGTGGTTTCACTGACGGCGAGGGATGTTTTTCAGTAAGCATCTTCCGCAATAAAACCACCAAATCAGGCTGGCAAGTTTTCCCGGAGTTTGTCGTAACTCAGGGGAAAAAAAGTTTGCCGGCACTCAAAATCTTTCAAGAATATTTTGGATGCGGAACAATCATCCAGAATATCCGGTACGATGATCATCGCGAGTATCTGTATCGTTACTGTGTGCGTAATCTTTTGGATCTGCGTGACAACATCGTCCCGTTTTTCCAAGAGCACAAGCTGTACACGGCCAAACAAAAAGATTTTGAGATTTTTGCAGACATTGTGAACCGGATGTATCAAAAGAAACATCTCACACAATCCGGTATGCGGGCGATAGCCCGTAGGATTGAGAAAATGAATCGCAAAAAGAAATCCCAATTCTTGGAATCCCGAGAGACCAAACGCCACGCTCCCGCCCAAGGCGGGATGAAGATAGAGTCCAAGGCAATAAGGAAGCCAAGAGCGAAATTCCTTGTCTGGTAAGTTCAGACGCGCACGAATAGTGTAACGACTGGGGAACTGTCTCGGAGCACAGCTCGGTGAAAATACAGTACCGGTGAAGATGCCGGTTACCTGCAGATAGACGAAAAGACCCCAGAAGCTTTACTG
>CAIUOD010000035.1 GCA_903900775.1 Candidatus Adlerbacteria bacterium
GGCACCAGGCCTTCGGTGTCGCTCGCCTGCATCGTGGTTGAGGCGATAAAACTATTGCCTGTGGTGGTGGCTACATTCGCCGCGCGGCCCGCGATCGTCACCGCTGGAGTGCGCACCGGCTCGCTAGCGGTAAAAGAGAGTGTCACCGTATCGCCAATTTTGGCAAGCGTCGTCGACGCATTGTTCGATGAGATAGAAACTGCCGAAATGCTGGGCGGCGTGGTGTCGGTGAAAAGGCAAGGCGGCACATCCGAGACGAACCCCGCGCCATTTTGGGGGGTCAGATTATAACCATGGCCCGACGAATCATTCCCATCGCCATCGAATTTCCACTCCGCAACAAGCGACGGGTCAGTCGAATGATCCGCGCACCGCTCGGTGCTGTACATCGTGCTCGGGTCTATAACCGAGCTGTAAAGACGCATGTGCGACAGCTTCCCGTCAAAATAATAAACTGGTCCAGGGTACGAAGCCCCTATCATGGATGGGAAATTCTCATCCAGAAAGAAATTTGTAAGATCGTTATTGTTCGACATTGACAACGCTACACCATCTTGGTAGCAAAGAATTTTAGAATTTGTCCCAAGACTACCGTCAAACGTACACCACAAGTATGTCCACACTCCTGTCGGGCTTGTCACCAAAGACCCTCCTCTACCAGTGTCGAATATCCAATTATTTACCGTCAACACAATTTGATACGTACCAGAGGAATTCACTAAGAAAACTCTTATATCAGCTCCGTTCCCACTAACATCACGTTTTTGATAAATTGCGGCCGCATCTCCGTTAGCGAGGAGAGAAGATGGATTTAACCACACTCCAAACGACAAAGTTGGACCACTTATCGACACTTGAGTGTTGGTAAGCCAATGTTCGTTAGAACTTGCAGTAAGGCTAGTAGATTGAGAAGATGCCCGCACTTCCCCCGCGCTACTCACAAAGAGAACAAGAAACAGGACTGCTACCAATGCTTTTTTCATAAGATTATTTCAAATTATTAATCTTTAAATGCAGCACTGTATTATGGTCAGACTACATACTTTTTTGGTTAGCCGTTAGTAAAATCATCGCTCTTTTACGTGTTTGATACAGAATCTTATTTTGATAATTTGGAAACAAGCTGAGAAAATCACTTGTGCTTTTATTGTTGCGGTCGCTATGGAGTTCTATTAGGTACGTGGCACAGACGCTACTTTTTTTTGAGTTCGCGAATACTTCATACTCAGCACCTTCTATATCGCATTTTACGAAGTCTGGATTAGAAAGCATGATTTCATCGAAAGTTATACCGGGCACAGTAATCTCCTCGACAGAAGATTCACTTCGAGTGATAGAATTTCCTGCTGAACTTGAACTACGCCACAACTTTACCTTTCCAGATGTGCTTGCGACGGCGCGATGGAAGCACTGAACCTGCGGGAATTGTTGCATATTCATTTTGAGAACCTCAAAATTATCTGGTTCGGCCTCGTAAGCGAGGATCTTTGCGTGCGGATATAAAAGAACGTAATACAGAGATGCGCACCCAATATGTGCTCCGAGATCGGCAATAATATTCGGGCGTAACGGAGTTGTTTCTAGTTGCCCTTCGACCAAGATGCCTCTGAGCATGATGATGTCTGTAGAATCACGAACGTAAAACTTAACTTTTTTGCCAGCAAAGTAGATATGAATAGGGCGGGGTTTTGCACCGAGTATTTTCTTTTTAAAAATAATAGAGAGAAGGACGCAAAACAACACTATCGCTCCGATTATATTGCGCGAGAGGATGCGAGAGACTTCCCAATACTCACCTATTATATTCATATAAAAAGCTTTATTTTATAAATATCTTCGTAAACATACTATCATCAAAATCTCACCGGAATATCGAGTTCTTTTTGGCTCGCGGGATTGCCGGAGGGGTTGTCATTTTTAAGGACCAGCGTGCCGGTTTGCGGCGAACTCGTTGAACTCAAAGAATTAGGCATAACAAAAGTTAGAGTCGCGGTGAAGGGCACGTAGTCGGTGGTCATCCAATCACTCTGTGCTTGCGCATGGCCTTGGGCGATAACCGTGTCACTGGCGTCTCTTAGCTCGATGGGCGCGGATGCCTCAAAGAACCAATTGCCGCGCGCTCGGCCCACCACGGTGAGTGGTGAAGAAACTATAGCGCCGGGTAGAGGCGAAGAAACCGAGATGAGATCATCAAGGCTGGCTGGCGCCACAGGGCTGGATATAGTAGGAGGAGTTGTCGTGCTCGTGTTTCCCCCACCAATTATCGGGGCATGGCCCCAATTTGGCACGATGAAAAATATTGCTGTGCCGAGCCCCAGCAGAGCGAGCGTAGTTAGTGGTATGGATAGCCAGCGGCTCATATTTTTTGCTCTGAAGTAGAGAGAATTTTTTCTATAACCTCGCGGGTGTCCTCGGGGCCGGCAACTTGGTGGGTCGGGATGCCTGTCGGGATAACGACCGCGTCGTTGCCGCCCGGCTCAAGCGCGTCGCCGACATAGAGCATATCAGCGATGGGGATGTTCGTCAGCTCGCTGAATTGCCGCACGCCATAGGCTTTATTGATGCCTTTGCGCGTGATGTCTATGGTAGTGAGGCCACCGATAGCCTCCGAGAACTCTGGCAAAAGCTTGACGAGCACCGCATGTAAGCGCTGGCGTTTTTCGCGCATCGGGTCCCACATCTTCTTTACTTCAACCGGCGCTTGTTGGCCGAGCGCCGAGAAAGATATCTGCGCGCCGCGGTCTTCGATCTGTGGGCCCCAGGTCTGCGGCACGAGGTCGTTAATTTTAGTCTCGGCAATCGCTTCGTTTAATACTCTCAAAATGCGATCGCGCTCGTCTTGTGAAAAACTTTCGTCGTAGCGGGCCTGCCACGCGCCGTCTTTAAAGACAAAGCATTGTGCGGCATTGTCGGGGAAAATAAAGAGATTTTCAAAATGAGTGTGCTCGAGGAATGCTGGGAAGAATTGCGTTTGGTATTGAGCAAACGCGGCGCCGGACATAATCGCCACCGGCATGAGCGAGAGCAGGCGGGCAAGCAGAGCGCCCATCTCGGGCGAGAGCGGTTGTTTGCTCTCGGCTAGGGTGCTGTCCAAATCGAAGGCGATAGCTTTCATCACAATCCAGTCGGCCGAAGGACGCCCAGTAATTGTTTTATCGAAAGTTTGGCGACGCATAGTACGGTGTCGGCACCGCCATAATAGATGAAGAGGGTGTCAGCGCGCTGTATCGCGCCACAAGAAAAGACCGCATTTTTGATTTGGCCTTCGCGTTCGTACTTCTCGAGCGGCTCGAGTATTGGGTCGATGAGGCGCGAGAGCAAAACGCCCGGGTTTTTGAGATCAAGCAAAGCCGCGCCGAGCCGATACGTGCCCGATTTAGAGACACCATGATAGATCAGTAACCAACCCTTCTCGGTTTTAATCGGCACGCCCGCGGTACCAATTTTTGCGCTGTCCCACATGCCAGGCCGCGGGCCCATTATTTCGATACAGCGCGTGATGCGCGTTTTAGAAAAATCAAACGAACCGACGAAGTCGGCGCACATCTGCGGGTCGATACGGTGCAGGACGAAGTATTGTCCGCTGATTTTTTCGGGGAAGATGCAGGCATCTTTGTCTTGGACCGAGTCGGGCGTCATGAGCTGGGGCGGGCTCCACTTACCCCAGCGCTTGGCGACAAAATCTTTGACCGAGATGGAGGAGAGCGCGGCGCGCCACGGCGAGACGCCGTCGAACGCGGTGTAGACGAGGTAGATCGTGTCGCCAATGCGCGTTAGGCGTGGGTCTTCACATCCTGATGAACTGCCGCCTTTTCTTTTTTCAAAATCTGCCCGCGGCACATAGGCCGGCTCGTCGGCGCGCTCGGTTATTTTGACGCCGTTTTTGCTGGCGGCGTAGCCCAAGACCGAAGTGCCGTCATCGCCGAGCGCGCGATACAAAATATGCACTGTGCCGTCGATGTCGATCGCACCGGCGTTGAAGACCGCCTTTTTCTCCCACGAGTGCGCGGGGTTTGGTGTGATGATGGGATTTTCTTTGGCGCGCACCGCGAGCGACACACGGCGCTCGGGCAGCATCGCGCTCAAGAGGTCGGGCAGGTGCATAGAGGCCCGCGCACAAACGGTATCGGCCGCGCCGTAGTAGAGGTCTATGGTGTCTTTGGTGAGTAAGGCTCCCGAGGGGAAGATGGTGTTTGGGACAACGCCGAATCGCTCGTACGTCTCTTCGGGGACGATGATAGGGCCTTTGGTCTTGGCGACAATCTTGGTCGGGTCTTTGAGATCGAGCAGGAGCGCTTCAATGCCGCAGACGCGATGATCTTCGCCAGCGAAATAATCTTGGATATACGAATAGAAGAGGAGCCAACCGTCTTTGGTTTTAATCGGCGGCGAGCCAACCTCAACCTGGTCGTTCCCACTGCGGCGCGGGTCGATCGCATGAGAATCCAGTTCAGCATGCCACTTTTCCCAAAACGAAAGATCCCACAATTCTTCGAGCCGATCGCACTGTACGATGGCCATTTTGGCCGGCGGCTCGTCGGTGTGCGCGCTCAATATCGCGGTAATTTTGCCGTTGATGCGCTCGGGGAAGAGCGTCATCGCTTTAGCGTTAAAGGGTGTCACTAAATGCTTCTCATCGATGGTCTCGAGATCTTTTGAGATTGCGCAGGCGACCTTGATATTGCCCGCGCCAAACGGCAAGCCACCGAGTGCGGTGTAGAAGATGATGTATTGTCCTTCAAAAAAAGTGACGCGCGGATCCTCGCAGCCGTATTTTTCCCACGCTTGCTCGGGCGCGATGAATTGCCGCCGATCGTGAAAGTGTTTGCCGTCCAGTGAGAGTGCTTTGCCGATGGTAGAAAATCCGGCGGGGCTCATGAGCGCGTCGGGCCGGCCGAGCGCGCGGTATAAGAGATGCGTCACGGTCGCACCACCCTTGCCGCCGTGCGCGACATTGATAGGGCAACCATTGAAGGTGGCGCGCGCTTCCCACTCGCGATCGGCGATAGGCGAGAGGAGCGGATTATGTGAGCTGCGGCGGACGATGTACATAAAAGTTAGTGTAGCGTGGCGTTTTGGTGATGGGTAAGCTTGTGGAGAAAATCTTTGAGATTGGCACGCGCGGCGGCTATATATTTGTCGCCACCCCCGTAGTATACGATGAGATTATCGCCCACTATCACCGCGCCACTGCCATAGATGACGCCGGGCTTCCAATCGTTTTCGTACCACTCGCGAGGTTCTAAGACCGGGGCCGAACAGCGGTAAAGGATTTTGGTTGGGTCATCCAAATCAAGTAGCATCGCTCCCAATTTGTAGCCGATCTCCGGGTGTGCGGGATCCATTCCATGATAAAAGAGGAGCCAACCATCAGGGGTTTTAATGGGCGGCGCTGAAGCTCCGCGTACGAAAGCATCCCAGGCGCCCGCGCGGCCGCCGCGCTGGTTGCAACTCTTGATAGGATTCTCGTGCAGATCTTCGAGCGAGTCGAGATATTCGATAGAAATTTGCGGAGTGAGCGCATGCAGTATCGCGAATTTGCCGTGGACTTTTTCGGGGAAGAGCACCCAATTTTTATGGGTCTCTTCTTTTGGCGACATGAGGATGCGCGGCGCCCATGCCCACAGCTTTGCCGCCAGGTGGTCGAGATGGAGCGAGGTCACGGCAAGCCGCATGGACTGCCAGCTCTCGAACACGCCGAAGGTCATGTACATTCGATCATCTATTTTGACGACGCGTGGATCTTCACAGCCGCCCCAACCGCCGCCGGAGGCATAGTTGTCGGTATTGTAGGAAAGCGGCAAATAGCCACGTGTGCGAGCCGTGGGTGGTGTGAAGCCCGCGCCCCAATCGTAGGCGGGTTCAGGATGCCGGTCATCAAAGTTGATACCATCGGGGCTTGAAGCATAGCCGATGCGCGAGACGCCGTCGCCGCCCATCGCGCGGTAAAAAAGGTGCACCCGGCCGCCGTCATAGACGGCGGCCGGGTTAAAAACCGCCGCCGACTCCCACCAATGCTCGGGGAGCGGTTTGAGGATAGGATTATCGGGCAAGCGCGTGAGTAAAAGTGGCTCGGGCTCCCCGCGCCACAAAAGAGCAATAAGGAAAAAAGGATAACGCAAGTATATCCAGCTATGCCAGAATATCTTGAGTATCAAACACAAAAGGATGAGCAAAAATAGCACTAGCATCGCATTAGGTGTTACACCCGACCATAGCGGTCCTCTAAGCGGGTAATATCGTTTTCGTCGAACGTGCCGAAGGCAATCTCAAGCAACACCAAATCTTCCGTGTTCGCCTCGGCGCGGTGCGCCGTGCCGCGGGGGACAAAAAAACTATCACCGACTTTTGCGGGAAGCTGTTTATCGTCGAGCGTTACCGTGCCGAAGCCGGAGAGGACGCGCCAGAATTCTTCGCGCTCGGCATGTGTCTGTAAGCTAAAAGCCTCGCCGTGTTTTACCGTGATGATTTTGACGGTGCTCTGCTCGTTGAATGTAAATTGCTCAAACCCACCCCAAGGTCGTGAGTCTTGAGTGTAATGAGAAAGGCCGTCCATGTTTATTAGTATATGCCCAAAAACATCTTTTGGGATAGGTTATACACCGTATTTAAAGTGTTAGGCCGGCGTCGGTTGCACGCAGAAACCGCCATTCCTTCGGGAAGAGCCACAAAGCGATATGATAGATCGTGTAGGTGATGAAAAATGCTGAAGCCACGTCGATAGAATAGTGGATATGGCCGAGTAGGAGCACGATGGCAAAAAACACCGACCACGTAATGAAAATATAGCGGAGCCCCTTGCTCTCCCAAAAAATAAGTGCCATGAGGAAAGCGGCGCCGGTATGCCCCGAGAAGAAAAGGTCATTCCCAATAAAGAATCGCCCTACCACTGCCCCCAAATTGATGTCCAAATTATACGGTGTCTGAGTTGCAAACGGGCCAATGTGGGTAAGTGAAGTGAAAATGGAGCGGATAACCCAAAAAAGCGCGAGCGAATCAAGAATAAAAGGAAAGCGCTTGGGGCGCACCAAGCACAAGAGCACAATAAAGGCGACCATAAGGAGCGTGCCGTACACAAAAAGCCCGCCGACGTCAAAAACCGGAATGTTAGAAAGGATAAGATCGGTAACGCCGTTGCTTGCGTGGGTGTTGGTATAGCCGATGGCGTAGAACGAGATAGTTACGCTTAGCGCAAAAAAAGCGATCGAAAAAAGCAGTCGTAAGAGAAAACCACTCTCTTGGCAAGCGGCTTGATAGCGTCGTATAAGGCGACGGAGCATGCTAGAATTCTAACACAGCTTCTCGCTATGGACGCAACCCACCTAACCCAACTACTCATCGAGTATCGGTACTGGATACTCTTCCCGTTGGCGTGTTTTGAGGGCCCGCTCGTCTCTATTATTGTCGGATTTTTATCGGCAGGAGGTTTTTTTAACCCTTTTATTGCGTACGTTATTTTAGTTTTCGGCGACATCTTGCCAGACACTGGCTGCTATTTTGTCGGGCGCTGGGGGCATAAAGCTTCGTTCATCGCAAAATATGCGTCTAAAATCGGCATCACGGGGGATCATTTCGGCGTCATCGAGGGGCTCTGGCGCAAGCACCCCGGCAAGACGATGTGGACCAGCAAATTGGCCTACGGGCTCTCGACGCCGTTCCTCATATCGGCGGGCTTAGTTGGCATGTCGCTCCAGAAATTTATATTCTATGCATTGCCGATAACGCTCGCCCAGTATGCTCTCCTCATGGCCCTTGGCTATTTCTTTGGCGGTTCGTATACCCTTATTTCGGGCGCGCTCTCGGGGACCGAGACCGCAATCGCCGCAGTCATCATCGGCGGCGGGTTATACTATCTCTTGACCCGCTACATGCGCTCGCGGCTTCTCAAGGAAGAAAAAGAGGAGGAGCGAGAAGAGCAGAAAGAAGAACAAAACAAGTAATTTATGCGCATCGCGATTTGTACCGATCAATACAAGCCCATGCTCTCGGGCGCCGTCGACTCCATCCAAGCGCTTGCTTTGCAGTTGATGAAAAACGGCCACGAGGTGCGTATCTACGCTCCCGCACTCCGGGGTGCCAAAACGGATGAGCATGTCTTTTTATTCCCCGCATATTCGATACCGGGCACGGCGGACGCATTTATTATCGTTTTGCCCACGGGCGCGATGGCCGATATCAAAAAATTTAAGCCCGATATTATCCATACCAATTTCCCAGGCGTTGCCGGTTTCTTTGCCTGGTACGCTTCGCGGCGGCTCAAAGTACCATTTATCGGCACCGACCACACGCTCCCTGCCGATTATCTTCACTACCTTAACCTCGACTACCGGCCGTTTCGATGGTTCGTGCGGAGATTCTCGTCTTGGTTCTATAACAAATGCCTCATCATCACCGCACCGAGCAAACACGTGCTTGATGAGCTCGCGGATTACGGCTGTAGTCGCCCGATGCAACAAATATCAAACCCTATTTTGACTGATCTCTTTCGCCCGCTCGAGGGCAAAGACGTGCTCAAACAAAAATACGGGATAGGTAGGAAGGCAGTCCTCGTTTTTGGCCGGCTCGCGGTAGAAAAAAATCTTGATTTTGCACTCGACATATTTGCCGATGTGGCGGAAAAGAGCGACGCGGAGCTGGTATTTATAGGCGACGGGCCGTCTCGCACAGTGCTTGAGCAAAAGGTAAATCAAAAAGCTCTCACAAGCCGCGTGCATTTTTTGGGAACACTGCGCGGCGAAGTGTTGGTCGAAGCAATCAACACCTGTGACGCTTTTCTTATCACGAGCCTTTCCGACACCCAATCAATGGCGATGTTGCAGGCGATGGCCGTGGGCCTGCCGGTAGTCGCGATACGCGCGGGTGGCTTGCCCGAGTATGTCGAGGAGGGAGTGACCGGTTATGTAGTCGACCCAAAAAATAGAACCGCTTTCGTAGAGCATTTGTTAAAAATTTTAAACGATCCCGAACTCGAGCGTACCTTAGGCGAAAAGGGGAGAGTGAGTTCCTTAAAATTCTCGCCCGAAAATATCACTAAACAATTTGAGGAGGTGTATAAAAAAGCTTTAAGTTCAAAGGGTTTTTAAGAAGTGCACTAGCTTGACATAATGTAAGCATCATGATATCCTGTCCCTAGGAGTTTCGGCATGCGCCGTAACGTAGCTGAAAAAACAGCAGGATGTTCGAGCGTCCTTACTCAAGGGAGAAAATCATATGAATCTGTTAGAACACATGTTCTATCCCTATGGTCACCCCAAGATGGGAAGCCCTAGATGGGAGAGGTGGATTATTTTTGTGCTGTCATTTATCTGCCTTCTGTTGGTGGGGGCAATCCGCCACAGTTGTTGACAGGGCACGGGCTGGCTGTGTGGGAACCCCCGCACAGCCAGTGTCTATTTTAGTGATAGGATTTATATATGAAAATCAGCTTCGTCATTCCGGCATATAACGAAGAGGCGATTATTGCCAAATGCCTTGAGTCGATACAGCAAGAGCTCGCGCGGGGCAACTATGACGCCGAAGTGGTTGTAGTGAATAATGCTTCGACCGATCGCACCAAAGAAATCGCGCTCACGTTCTCGGGCGTGCGCGTGGTTGATCAGCCCGTCAAAGGCCTGGTGCATGCGCGCAAGGCAGGGTTCGATGCAACTAGCGGAGAATTGGTGGCGAATGTTGATGCCGATGTGATACTCACACCGGGCTGGATGGACAAAGTGCTCAAGGGCTTTGCCGACTCGGGCCTGGTGGCCTTGAGCGGGCCGTTTATCTACTACGACCTCTCCGCCTCTTCTCGCGTATTGGTTAAAATTTTTTATGGCATCGGTTATGGAACGCATCTTTTCAATCACTATGTGCTCGGGATTGGTGCGATGCTCCAGGGTGGCAACTTTGTCATTCGTCGCGATGTGTGGGAGAAGGCGGGCGGCTTTGACACCTCTATCGCTTTTTATGGCGAGGACACTGATGTTGCCAAACGCTTGAGCAAAGTCGGCACGGTTAAATGGACGTTCGCATTGCCGGTCTATACCTCGGGGCGGCGCATCAAGGCCGAAGGGCTCGTGCGCATGAGCATCAAATACACCCTTAATTATTTGTGGATTACCTATTTTGGTCGGCCGTTCAGCTCGAAGTATATCGACATCCGCCCGAAAAATTACGCTAAAAAATCACACCAGAAAATTACAAAAGAATAAAAGCTAAAAGCCCGGCGGCGAGGCAGTAGATAGCGAAGGGCCACAGCGTGTGTGTTTTAAAGTAACGCAAGAGGAAGGTGATTGATGCCCAGGCCGCGAGGCCCGAGAGTGCCGCGCCGAGGAGTGCGGGGTAGAGTGTCTCATGGTCGGCCGCTAAAAGATGGGGAACTTTGAGGAATGCGGCCGCAAAAATTATCGGCGTTGAGAGGAGGAAGGAGAAGCGCGCGGCGTCTTCGTGCTTGAGGCCCGAGAGCAGGCCGCCGCCCAAGGTTGCGCCGGTGCGTGAGAGGCCGGGGAAGAGGGCGAGCGCTTGCGCGGTGCCGATGCCGAGCGTGTGGGCCCATGAGGTGTTCGCGATGCGTATATCGGCGCTTGTGCCAGCGTCCATCGCTTCAGTCAAAACATTGCTGGTGGCCTTGCGCCGGAGTATCTCGCACCCGAGGAGCAGTAGCCCGTTGCAAAAAAGGAGCGCCGCCGCGAGTTTGGGGTTGGCAAAAAGCGGCTCCAGTTTTTTCTGGAAGATGAGCCCGAGCAAGCCCGCCGGCACGGTGCCCACAATGAGCAGCCAGCCGAGCCGCGCATAGGGGTCGCCCTGGAGCTTGCGGGTGAAGAACGAGCGCAAGATGCCCTGCACGATATAGACCCAGTCTTTCCAAAAAAATCCCAAGAGCACCAGCGCGGTCGCGAGGTGGGTGAGGACGAGGAAGGGGAGAAAGTACGAGCTCGTTTGGTCAAAATTCCAACCCAAGAGCGCTGGCAGGATGACGCTGTGGCCCAAGCTCGAGATGGGGAAGAGTTCAGTTATCCCTTGGAGTAATCCCAAAGCCGCCGCTTGCAGATACGTTAGCATCACGCGTCTTTGTTAAGAGGGAGCCAGTCGATAATTTTCTTGCGGTGTTCGTCGAGCGACCATAGCTCGCCATGTTTAAAAAAGGACGGATGTCCTTCACGAAATTTCTTGAGCAAGTCGGCGGATGCCCGCGGGAAGCCGACCGGTATATTTTTGTTATACGAGTCCAAAAAGTCCAAAAGCGACGTTCGAGTTTGGCTTATCGCAGCCTCTTCTTTGTAGCCTTTCATAAGGGGTTATAGTATCACCGATTTGCCTAAAAATCAATCGATACAGTCTTCTATCGCGCTAGACACTTCTGCAACGTTGTTGTAGACCAACATGTGGCTCCCGTCGGTAAATTCTTTCAGTTTTGCATGCGGGATCTCGCGGGCGAGTGCACTGATATTTTGCTCGGGAAGCGTCGTATCCCCCGTGCCGTAGAGAATGAGCGTGGGCGCCGAGAAGCCGCTCCACCAGGCGTCGCGGCTGAAGTCGAGAATTTGTTTGAAGCAAAAGATATAAACCGCGAGCCCGGTGTTCGAGATGTCTCGCCACATGCGCCGTGGGTCTTCATCGCCCAAGTTCTGTAATTTTGCATAGTCGACGCGCCCGCTCTTTTGCCGCACCGGCAAAAGCCGCGCGAGATACGCCACGAGCGTGAGCAATGGGGAAGCCAGCCGCACGCGCCAGAGCGTGTGCATGTTGTAGAGCGGGCAAATAAGCACGGCCGCCTTGACGCGCTTTTTGTGGAGCCGCTCAAAAAGGAGCACCATAAGCGCGCCGAAGGAGTAGCCAACAATAATACAATCCTCAACGCGCAGATGCCGCAAGAGTTCGTCGATGTCTTCGGCGTTTTTTGCCATCGTGTAGTCGCTAAAATATGGATAGCGCCGCGAGCGGCCGTGGCCGCGCAGGTCGGGGATTATAAGATTATATTTTTGCTCCCACCGAGCCTCATACGGCAACCAGCACGAGGAGCTGCTCGAGAGGCCATGCAATAAAAGTAGCGTTGGCCGCCCTGCTTCAAAATTATTTACCCGATAGGCGATCCCGCGGTGCTCTAAATATCCTTCCTGCATAGAGCCATTATAGCTACGTTTTCAGCTGTGTGTCTCGCTTGTTTTACGAATCGGTCTTGTCGTGCTAGCGTTTTGCTAACACAGAAGCCGATAAGGAGGTTCTGATGAGTTCCTTGGAAGACGATAAAAAACTATTCACGGCTATAAACGCAATCATCGCCCCCTATGGGTGTGTGGCGTTCGGGATTGGCCCCGAGGCTGTAGCAGTGATGGGAGACGGCCGAGTGGTTAGTGAGAGTATACTCGTGCGATTCCCGCGCGATCCATCTCCCGAACTCATCACGACAGTCTCCACCGCGATCACCAACCGCGTTCGGGGTATCACTCGGGTGGTCCAAGACGTTGTATCCGTTCCACAACAGCTAACGGTATATAGCGACTTGGTGGTGTTGGCTAAGGCAGGGCAATTCGACGTCATCGTACACGGATGCAACTGTTTCTGCGCCATGGGAGCAGGTATCGCCCAGCAGATCAAGGGGGCGTTCCCCGCAGCCTATGATGCAGATCGGCAGACGAACCGTGGCGACAGAAGTAAACTCGGCACCTGTACTGTTGCATCGTGTCCTATCCCGTCCGGAATCGTCGAGGTGGTCAATGCGTACACCCAATACCATTGGAAGGAGCCGGAAGGGGAAGTGCTTGCCGACTACCCAGCAATCCGTTCCTGTCTTGCATGGCTACGGAAGAACTATTTGGGCAAACGGATCGGGATGCCGCGAATCGGAGCTGGCCTCGCTCGTGGCGATTGGAACATCATCGGCATGGCCATCTGCGAAGAATTTCGAGGTGAAGACGTTTTCGTCGTCGTGCGTTCTTAATCGATGGGTGGGCTGTGCAGACAGTCCACCCATTCTCGTAACTTAGGGCGGCCGTTTTTTAGTAGAAAACTCGGGTAAAATGTCTAGTAATATATGACCAGTTTGATTAAAGCGGCGGCACTCATACAGGAGAACGGGGCATTTCTTTTGGTGCAAGAAAATGTGGCTCGGGTTCGCGGCCGGTGGAATTGGCCACAAGGAACTGTCAAAGATGGAGAAACTCCAGAACAAACCGCGATCCGCGAAGCCAAAGAAGAAACAGGTCTGGATATTAAAATCGAGAGAAGACTCGCTATATTAACAGATACATTTCCTGATACAAAAGAATTGCACGTATATCTCGCCACGGCAGTTGGTGGCGGAATATTTTTCCCTAAAGATGAAATTTTGGACGTCCAATATTTTACTTTCGAACAAATTGAACACATGAAAGAAAAACTGGTCGGAGAGTGGATTTTCAACACAATCTCGGAAAATAGATGAGGGTTGTCTATACTAGAATTGAGCTTGCTATACTAAGCCCATGTTACGAGCATTGGGCTTGATTGCGGGTGTGTTGAGTGTTTTCACCTATCTTCCGTATATTCGAGATATTTTTAGATTAAAGACAAAACCTCAACGGGCAACTTGGTTCATATGGTCAGTGCTTAGTGGTATTGCCTTGTTCGCCCAGATAGCAAAAGGAGCATCTAATTCTCTGTGGCTTATCGGGGTGCAGACAATCGGAGTCATTTTTATTTTTGCTCTCTCTATTCGTTTTGGGACGGGTGGTTTTACACGGAGAGATATCATTGCTCTGGTGGCTGCTGGATTTGGGCTTTTACTTTGGTTCTACACAAAGGAAGCGGCGCTCGCATTATTCATTTCCATTATTATTGATGCAATTGGAGGATTGCTTACCGTGGCAAAGGCATACAAGGATCCTGCAAGCGAGACTCTTGCTACGTGGCTGCTTTCTGGCACTGCGGGTATTTTCGCAGCTTTTGCAGTTGGGTCATTCAATTATGTCCTGCTCGCTTTCCCCGTTTACGTAGTGCTCATTAACTACGCTGTAGCCGTAGCGATGGTTCTTGGGAAGAAACGCCTAACCTCAGATCATTAAATTCTTGTATACTTGCGGCATATGATGGCCGGAGCTCCGTGGGACTTTGTCGAGAAATATTACACCGACGATCTCGCAGAGCGCGGCACGCCCGAGGTGGTCTGGGCGTTGTCGTGGTTTAAGGAGGTCAGAGGAGAATCGGTATTGAGCCTCGGCTGTGGCCCAAATTTCTATGACGACATTACGTTCTTCCCCGAGGTCCCCAAAGAGGCCGTCGGTATTGATCTGAACGAAAGCAATATTGAGTTTTTAAAACACTCAAACCACCCGGAGCTTCTGCGATGCAAAAATTTTCTTGATGCTCATCAGGTCGAAGTATCACTTATCGTGGACGATATACGGAAAGAGAGAAAAGAATTTATCGGGCGTTTTGATACCGTCTATGCGAGCGGCGTCTTGGGCATGTTCAAAAAAGATGAACTCTCAGAATTACTGCGCCTCATCCATTCCTACCTCAAGCCCGGGGGTCGCCTCATAGATGTGGATTGGACCGATTGCCAACTCCCGCAAGATAAATATATCGAACGCGAGAGTTTTGAATGGTATTCGACCCAAGGCCCCGGTGTCGAAGAAATTGGCATCCTGATGACCGGTGCAGGGTTTACCATCCTCAAATACGACGTATTTACTCCAGCTGATCCTCAAGAATACGGCTGGGGCAAGATCTACGGGTACGTGGCGGAAAAATAAATATTGAGATGGAGCATATGAAAATTAAAAATTCGGTGGGTAAAAATATATCTGCGATTGTTCAGTATCCTCAAGAGGAATCAGACAAACTCGCGGTACTCTGCCCGGGCTATTTGGATTCAAAAGATTACAAACATTTGGCTGGTTTAGCAGAAGTTTTGAATGGGCGGGGCTACACCGTAGTCAGATTTGATCCGACAGGCACTTGGGAAAGCGAAGGCGATATTTCGGAATACACCACGACGCAATATCTTGCCGATATTAAAAGTGTTATTGATCACATGCTTCGTCAAAAAGAATATAAGAACGTTCTCCTTGGCGGGCATAGCCGAGGCGGGCAAGTTGCGATTCTCTATTCTGCTCGGGACGCGAGAGTTTCTCTTGTTCTGGGTATTATGCCGTCGTCCGGCCCTGTGACAGGACGGCGCCGTGAAGAGTGGGAAAAAACAAGAAGAGGTGTTTCTTGGAGAGACTTACCAAATAATGAAAATGAAAAGAGGGAATTCCTCGTGCCCTTTAACCACGTATTAGATAGAGATCAATATGATGTCGTCGAGGATGTAAAAAAGGTCAGAGTTCCTATTATTTTGATTGCGGGGGAGCTGGACGATGCGGTATCGCCTGACGATGTCAGAGAAATTTTTGACGCCGCCAACGAGCCAAAAAGATTTCTACTGATTAAAGGCATTGGCCATGATTATCGTCACAGCCCTCCAGAAATAGAGATGGTCAATAACGAAATTTTGAAAGCTATTGCCTCAGTGTAATACACAAAAAACAGCCCCGAAGGGCTGTTTTTAGTTGCATGGGGGACTAGGAAGGGTTAGAAGAATCCGAATAAACGTTGGAAGAATCCGCCGACCGCACCCATCATGCCGCCCATGAACCCTTTTGGTTCGCTACCCGGGGTGCTGGTGGCGTTCGCTGTATGCGGAGCCGAATCAACGATAGACGAGGCAGTAACCGACGTGCCGCTCACCGCGCCCTGGACGATCACATTGTCGCCGACCGCGATATTTGCGATCGAAGAGGCTATGCCGCCTTTCTCGATAGTGGCGCCCGCGGCATTAACCGTGTAGATAACGCCGCCCTTGGCGGTCGTTACTGTGAGCGTGTTGCCGCTCACCGCGGTCACATTGCCGCCGATTACTGGCTGGCCGTTGCCTTGGATGATCGAAGGAGTTGAAGAAGCATCTCCGCCATTCTTCATGCCCTGGCCGCGGCCCATCATGCCAACGCCGCCTGCCTGTCCGGCGGGCAGGTCGCGGATTGTGGTCGCCGTGACCGAAGTGCCGCTTACCGTGCCCTGCACGGCCACGGTATCGCCGACCGCGATGCTCGCGACCGAGGAGCTCGCATTGCCCTTGGTGACGGTGGCATTTGCCGCATTGACCGTATAGGTCGTTGTGGTCGTGGTCGTTTTGTTATCACCAGAATCCTTGAGACCGAACTTGCTCGTGACCGTCAGCGTCGTGCCGTTTATAGCAGAAACCGTGCCAAAGACACCCGGTTTGTTAGCTCCCGGCGCCCCATGCATACCAGGACCAGCGGCAAAAGCTGTCCCAGCGATAAAGAAAGAGCCGATCAATGCCGAACTCGCGACCAGAAGCCCAATGTTATTTTTCATACTCGATGAACGCTTAATGAATAGTTTGAATAAATGTTTATCTCACGCACATGAATATATACGGAAGGTGCTCGGGAGCGGGTGCGCCCGGCAAACCTTGCCTCATATTTGAGAGATAGTGGCTATGGTAAAATAATTGAATATGCAAATAACCATAAAAGCGGCGCATAACGAGCTGACGCCTTCGGCACGCGAATTTATTGAGAAAAAATTTTCAGCGCTCGATAAATTCACCTCGAGCGGGGCGGCGACACTTGCTTGCGAGATAGAACAGTCGGTGGCGGTCGAGCGAGCGGGCGCGAAGTATCGCGCCGAAGGGAATCTATCGATAGATGGGCAACTCTATCGCGCCGAGGCTACCGAGAGCACGCTCGAAGGCGCCGTCGACCGCGTCCGCGACGACTTGGTGCGCGAGCTCAACCGCGCGCGTGGGAAGAAAAAAGGCCTGATGAAGCGCGGTGGCGCGGCGCTCAAACGCCTCCTGCGTTTCGGCCGATAAATAATTCGGGCATAGCTGTGGATAGTATTCACAGCGTCGAGCGAAATCCGTGCGACTATTAGGCATATGCCAGAAAACTCCACACGTGTTCGCACCGCTACTATTATTTTGAGCATCATCACGCTGGTGTTGCTCGTCCTCGCCGCGGTCGGTTATTATTATCGCGGGTCGCTTCTGGCGCTCGTCCTGCACGAGCCAAAGGTGGAGTATGTCACGGCGCGACCCTTTGCTCCACACGGTACTATCTATCTCACACTCGCTTCGGCGACTACTACCGGCCAGTCGGGGATATATGCCTTTGATCTTGCCACTAATACGCTTAAGCCGGTGCTCGGCGACGCCACCCACAGCTACATCACCGCGCGCCCGGGCACTCCGAACTCGCTTCTGTATGTCGCCATACCGAACAAGAGCGGCTATGTTGTCCCGCAGGTCTACACCATGGGCACAGCGGGGAAGCAGGAGCCAATCACCAGCTCATCGGTGTTGCGTAAGCGTGCGCCAGTGTACTCCCCGGCACTGGATGCCTATATCTACAGCGGCGCCACCACCACGGCCACTGTCATGACACCCAACTGGTATGGGGTGTATCTAGTTAAAGATGGTAAAGAGAGCTATATCGGCCAGGGTGCGCTCCCGGCGCTAACCCCAAAAGGCACGTCGGTCGTGGTCTTGCGTAATGACGGCCTCTATCTCCTCGACCTCACCAGCAAGGCGTCGCAACGCATCTGGGCAAAGCCCGCTAGTTTGCGTGACCAGTTCTCACTTTCGCTCGCAGGCGATTCAATCGCCTGGGCCTTCCCCGAGGAGAGCATCATACAAGTAGAAAGCGTCTCCTCGTGGGCTCCTTTCGCGGGAGCGCTCAAAACACAAATACAAGCCCACGCTAATTGGCCCACCTTCTCTCTCGACGGCACCTACCTCGCGTTCGACGAGACCGATGTGAGCGCTACGTCGTCCAACCCGCGGCTCACCATCTTCGACCTCAAAACACCGCAAAAGAAAGTTGTGCAGGATTTCTCGGCCTACAACCAAGCAAAAATCTTTGTGAGCGCCTGGCAGTAAATTTAGCGTCAATAGGATTACCCACAAGCCCTTTTAATGCCTTGACAGCCAAGCCCGTTCCTGGTAGCTTAGCAGGCAGAAGCTGGCATGAAGGCGAGGGAATGTCCCACGCATAAGTGCCGCAGATAAGCCCCCTGGGCTGACGGGAGTCATCCGATGATGAAAATTCTGAAGTGCTTTGCGGTCCTCGGGGTCGCAGCCTTCCTGGCCGCGTGCGTGCCGGACAACGCCACCAACTCGCCGCCGTCAGCGAGCGCGGTCCCGGCCACCACCGTGGCCGTGGTCGACAATCCTGCGCCGGTCAGGGGGATGTTTCCCTGTGCGCAAGCGCAGCAGGTGTTCGGTAGCCTCGGCCTGAAGCCGGACGTCTCGAAGTTACGTGGCTACTGCTACGGCAGTGGCTACATGGGGGATGCCGGGTACGATGTTCTCGCGGGATTCGACGCAGGTGAGAATCTCTGCGCAGTGTTCTCTGTGACAGGGAGAACCGTCGAGGACGTTCTCCGTAACGCTCTGAAGTTGACGTGGAATCGTTCCGGCGTGCTGCAGGACTCGCTGAGGGCGGAGGAGAAGATGGGCAACATCACCCCCATCTCGTTCCAGCCGTTCGCGCAAAAGCGGCATACGGCGCTGACCGAATCGCTCCCCGGCGGCAAGGTGCTGGTGTGCTACCGGCACAACGCGACGTACAAAGCGGATGATCTCGAGGAGATCCTCGCGGTCATGAAAGCAATCGGCGCCTGATGGCGGGGGTGGTAGCGCAATTCTGCGCTGCCACCCCAAAGTTTTCTGTCCCCAACATCTTGTCCCCGACAACTGTTGGGGTATTTTTGTGCTGTAAGATAGAGGCATGCTTGCGAAATCATTTCGATACGGCTTTTTATTGCTCTGTTTTTTCGCACTATTCGGATTTTATGTGGGCGGGCAAAATTTAAATAAAATTATCCACTCGCTTATTCCGCTGGTATATGCGGATGAGGGCGATAGTGGCTCTGATTCTAGTAATACCAACGGTAGCCAAACAGATGCATACTACTGTGAGGACCCTTCGCACTGTACAAGCAGTGCTCCGACCTGTTCTGATGGGACCCCTGCGGGCATGATATGCACGGGAGAAAATAGTGAAACCCAATCCGTAAGCTGTGTATACGACTTGAGTTCTTGCCCGGGCGGTACTATACCTCCTGGCAGTACCACCCATTGCCCCGACACAGGCACCCCCGATGGTTACGGAGTCTGCCAGTGCCCCACTGGGCAGCATTACGTTTCAGGTATCTGTGTCAATATTTGCGCCGGTGGTGCTACTCCCGATTCTAGCGGCAACTGCCCAACTACTTTCGCCACCGGCTGTGACCCCCAAACAGACGGCAGTTGTACCTGCAAAACTGCCTCTGGTTTTTCAAACTCGTGCCCCTCAACGGGCGGATGTGCCGACGGCACCTCCGTCACCCCCACCAAATCCTGTAGCTACGTACTCTTCTTAGGCACTGTCTGCACCTACACCTACGGCGCGTGCTCGGTTAGCACTACCGTCACCAACAATCCTCCGGCTACCCC
>CAIUOD010000036.1 GCA_903900775.1 Candidatus Adlerbacteria bacterium
AAACAAGAATGGGCGAAACAGTGGGAAGAATCACTGAAATGAAATTACTTTTTATCACCCAAGTAGTTGACCGCAACGATGCCGTGCTCGGAGCCTATCATGGCTGGCTCGTCGCGCTCGCGCCACAGTTTGAAAAAATAACCGTTATTTGTCTCAAAGAGGGCGAACATTCGCTGCCTGAAAATGTGCGGGTTTTTTCACTTGGGAAGGAGCACGGCCGAGTATCGCGCTCCCATTATGCGTGGCGATTTTTGAAAATTATTTGGCGACAGCGCGGAGCGTATGATGCCGTGTTTGTACACATGAACCAGGAATATATTCTCATCGCGGGCTGGTTGTGGAAATTGCTCGGCAAAAAAATATATCTCTGGCGCAATCATTATGCGGGGTCTTTTTTGACCGATGTGGCAGCACTGTTTTGTGCCAGCGTATTTTGCACGTCAAAGTATTCGTACACCGCGCATTATAAAAAAACAGTATTTATGCCCGTCGGTATAGATGCGGAGGTATTCAAAACGGTGCCAAGGGTTGTGCGTAAACCACACTCAATCCTATTTCTAGCACGCATGTCGGCGAGCAAACATCCCGAACTGCTCATTGAAGCTCTCGGTCTTCTCAAGATACGCGGCATTGAATGCACAGCCGCTCTCTATGGTTCGCCGCTCGCCGAAGACGAAGCTTTTTACGCATCGCTTCAAACACGGGTGCGTGATTTGCACCTTGATTCCTGCGTTACTTTCCATGCGGGTGTGCCTAATATTCAGACACCCACGGTCTATAGTCGATTTGAGATTTTTGTTAATTGTTCGCCCTCGGGCATGTACGACAAAACGATTTTTGAAGCGGCCGCCTGTGGTGTGCTTCCTTTGGCCGCAAGCCGTGATTGGGCGCTCGTTGCCGATTCGCGCCTCTCTTTCACCGAGGGAGAAGCCGAGGATCTTGCCGATAAATTGTGGGGGCTCTTGTCTCTCCCGCCCGCGCAAGCCGCGGTTCTGCGCGAGGGTCTTTGGACGGCCGTGGAGCACAACACACTGTCGACGCTTACACACCAGATGACGGCTCGCATCAAACAAGAAAATTCTCTTCTGCCACACAAGCAAAGAGTAGTTCTTTTTCAAAACGGCTCTATCGGGGATTTCCTTATGGCAGTGTATCTAAGCCAAGAGTTGTGGAAGAGCGGGCAATTCGCTAGCATCGATATCATCGTGCCGCGGGGTGCTTCATTTTTGCGCGGTTTTCTCACGAGTTACCCCTATATTTCAGTTCTCGAAATTTCAATGGTACGGCCGCGATCAGCCTTGCGTATTTTGCGCGGGCGAAAAGTCGCAATTTTGCACCCAACCGTCGGCCGCATTCCACTTCAGGTAAAAATATTTGCGTGGTTTACCACGTGCGGGCGCGGGAGCGAACTGATAGGTTTTAAAGACGCGGGGCCACTATGTGGGCTGTATTCAAAAACGCTCGTATACGACACGAGCAAACCTTACCTCGAAACCATGCACGATATCGCGCGAGCCTTGTTGGTGTCGGTTGATTCCTCAGCACCCCGCCTCGAATTTCCCGGCAATCAAAAAGTGCTGGAGAAATTTAATTTGAACAACAAACCCTACATTGTCTTTCATCCCGGCGCCTCTAACCCCAAACGCATGTTCAGTGTCGTTGACGCTGTTCAGGTTATCGATCACCTTCAGGTATCTTTCCCTGATTTTTCGGTCGTTTTGTCCGGCGGGCCCGAGGAGCGCACGCGGCTCGTGGAAATACGAGATGCCGCAAAAGAGAAAGAAAAAATAATAATAGCCGCCGGATGCCCAGCGCAGGAATTGGTGGCGCTCCTCCAGAACGCGAAACTCTTCATTGGCACTGATACCGGCACGACGCATCTGGCGTGCTTCCTCGGCACAAAAGTTCTCTGTGTAGCTCACCACGGCACGGCCAATTGGCTACCTTTTTATGCCCCGCAGGCCCGGGTTCTCTATCGTTTTACAGAGGATACCGAGGCTCACGAAGGTGAGGCGTACCTGCGCGC
>CAIUOD010000037.1 GCA_903900775.1 Candidatus Adlerbacteria bacterium
CGGATAAGCGCGAAACAGGCCTACCTGTTTGCGACTCATAATCTCGTGCCGGAGACGCATAACGAGAAAGTCCGGCTTCTTGTAATCGGATGACATCGACAACAGGTTCCCAAGAACGACGGTGCGCGTTTTTTCAGTACCGGCTGGTACGACCTCCTCCGTATACCATCGGTACAAATCATCTCCGTCTGAACGGTCATCCCTCACCGATTGGGCATCCTCCACATCGTCGATGATGATAAGGTCAGGGCGGTGCTCTAGATGCTTCATGCCGCGCAGGCTCTGATGCGCCGTGATGGAGAGAATCTTCGCGCCGTGATACTCAAGCTCGAGCGATTGCTTGCTCCAGTCTTCCGGCCGCTCCGTGAAGGGCCCGAAATCCTCCTTAAGCCACGGGTTGCGCTCGAGCTCCGCTTTGATGTTGGCGAAGTGATTCTTTGCTTGCTCCTGCGTCTTGCTAACGATGACTGCGAATTTGCGCTCCGGCTTCCCGAGGATTGCCCAGAGCACTTGCGTGGTATTGAGTATGGTCGATTTGCCGGACTCGCGGAATGCCATGACCGCGATGAGATTGATATCATCGCGTTTGACGATATGGAACATCTCAAGATGGAAAGGCGCCAGTGGATGTTTGAAGTGGTGCGTGAGGTAGAGCAGGGCGAAGTAGAGTGGGTCCTCATACCCAAGCTTCCGCCTGACCTTCGCGTTAGTCCGCGCCGACTCCAGCAACGCGTATACGTGTTCGTTTTTGTTCATGTTTTTTACCAATGCGCACCCCTCGCGTCGAGAGCGACAGTGCTTCAATAACAATTTTTTGCTCCTCGTCAGTGAGATCATCATCCGCGCTCAGCGGCGTGTACTCTCTCACCTTCGCGCCATATTTTGGATGGTTGTGCTTGAGCCACAGCGCCATGGCTTGCAGCTTCTTATCTTTAATCAGCGAGATAATCTGCGACTCGCTCATGTCGTTGATGAATTCGACCCCTTGGTTCATCGCCTCGACGGCCTGCCGCCTGAATACCTTATCCTCCTGCCGCCAGCGGTAGTAGGTGGGGCGCGCGATGCCCGCTTTCTTGCAGGCGATCTGAATGATGGGCATCTCTTTGAGCGCGTCGAGTACCTTCTGCTTGTCTTCGGCCCTGCGTTCCTTCACCGAGAGCGCCTCCGTTGCTAGTACTTCCTCCGTCATATCTTCTTTGGGGTGAGGCCGGTAAGTTTCGACCAGCGATTGAGGATGACTTCGGCATAGACGGGCGACTTCTCCATAAGGTAGCAGCGGCGTTGCATCTTGACTGAGGCTATAAGGGTGGAGCCGCTGCCGCCAAATGGTTCAAGCACGAGGTCTCCGCGCTTGGTGAGCACCTTGATGTAGGGAATGAGGATATCAAGCGGCTTGGTGCCGAATATAATGCCTTGGCCGGAGGATTTCTCTTCAGACGCAACATGCTCGATAAAATCAGATGGCTGATATTTTTTGCCTTTCTCGTAGCCCTCCCAATGCGGTTTACCCTGGATGGCATATAACGCGGTATCGTATTCGTTTTGCAGCAGCTCATCCTCCGGCTCGGCGTTGAGCGTCTCTTGCTCATGGGAGGAGCCGACCATCGCGATGTCGTGCTTGTTGAAGAATCTATACTTGGCGCTGAACCCTTGCACGCGGTTGGGCAGATGCCACACCAACATATTTTTCACCTTCCAGTATTTCTCCATTTCATTCCAGATAGTGCGAATGTTTTTCCAGTTTTCGTAGACGATGATGTGGAAGTCGTCTTTGGCAGCCGCTTTCACGTTTGCCATCCACAACTCGGTGAAGTTGTCGGGGAGGGAGTCGGTCTCCAAGTAGCGACGGTCACGCTTGGCCCCGAAGCCGGTTACCGCGTCACCCTTTTTCTTCTTGCCGTGGAGATAGTCGAGAATGTAGGGAGGATCTGTCATGCACATGTCGACTTTATCGCCACCCATAAGCTTGCGCATGTGCGCCTTGACCGTGGAGTCGCCGCACATAAGGCGGCTACCGTTTAGGTCATACACGTCGCCTTTCTTTACATTGATGTTTTTGATATCCAATTTCAATAGCTCCTTCTCGAGGTCGAACTGCTCGGGCGTTTCCTCTATGGCGAATATGTTGTCGAGTTCTTGGCTGGAGAAGCCTACGCCCGAGAGAAAGGCTTCATCGAACTCTGCGAGAAGATCCTCATCCCACGCACCTGTGTTTTTGTTAAGCCGGAGATTCAGCTCCTTTTCTCTCTCAATATCGGGGATGCTGAGGTACACGACCGGCACCGTCTTGATGCTCATTTCCTTGATGACGGAGAGCCGAAAGTGGCCGCCGATGACGACGCCTTTTCGCTCCGGCGCATTGTTTACGAGCAATGGATCGACGATGCCAAAACGCGTGATACTTTCTTTTAATTGCTGCTCCGCCTCCTTGTCCCACGTTCGTGGATTATATTCAGCGGGTTTGAGGGTGGCGACTGAGACATGCTCAATATGCAGACCCTCAGGGTCCGTCTTTGTTTTTTCCATGATGATTAATTAAGGTACTGCTAAAAAGCCCTTTGCTAAAGGACCTTTTCGTTTGCGAAACGAAGGATGCTGTCACCCTTTGCTCTTGCAGATTTTTAGGAGATTACGCAGGATTTGTTTTACTACGCTCCGAGAACGTACCTGAAAATCAGTGTGCTTACGCCAGCTTCCGCCCAACGACCGGCGGGGGAGTTAAACCCTGTCCTTAGGAATCCCAATTGATCACCCTCAGGACTGCGTTGATTGGTCTCCACTTGCTGTTTACCGCTCTCGTTCGTTCAAGTAGCGGAGGAGTTTCACCTACTCTCCTTTTTCAAGGTTACGTGCTTATAGTATAGAACATATTGGCGCGGAAATACAATATTAAAATAGAGAAGTTGTGGACAGCGAATATTGAGATAGGGTAAGAGTGATTTGAACATAAAGGCCGCCCGTGCGGGCGGCCTTTATGTTCTGCAATAGCAGAATGGCTACTCAATATCTCGAAGCGCCTGCTTCAGGGAATCGTAGCCTTCGCGATCGAGAAAGTTGCCGAGTTTCATATCAGCGCGAACGCCGAAATCCACCCCGTATTCTTTTTCGATTGTGCCTATGAACGTATCGCTGCGCTTCTCGCGGATTTCTCCGTCTTCGTCACGCATACGACCATCAAGGCCACGAGGAAAGTGCTTGTGGTGCATAGCTTTTGGGAGATGTTAACAATACCCCCCTTGCTTACTCCGACGCACCCACTCCATACTGGATGGGTGCGCTAGAGCCCTCACTGAATCTATCGGACCAAAATAGACTGAGAGGGACGAGTAATGAATGTTGGAAACGGCGGTTCTGTGAAAGGAACCGCTATTTCCGTGGACATTTTATCGTCTTATGTTGTGAGCCGTGGCTAAATTTCTGGGGACAAGAGATGCGAGAACAGAACCTCTCCGGAGTAAAGAGGGAACTATCTCGACATAATAGAATCTAATTCCTCAACTTTTTTCAATACAAAATTCTTAAATTTCTCCGCAACATCATGCTGGCCCAGCATATGTCGGTAAGGCCACTGAATACACGCACCCCGTATTTCATGCACAAGTAGAGCGATGGGTGGTAGGGGATCGGCAAGCTCACGATGTGCCGTATGAACCGCATCACCTAATTCCTTCTCCCCAAGTACATACGCATCAGCGGCAGTACGCGCGACCGTTCCATATTCATCGAGTGCTCGCCAGTTTTCCTTTGGCGTCATGATGTCTATGAAGCTCGGCTCGCCATTCAAGAAAAGAAGATTATCGCAATTGTTATCAATAGCGGCCCCAAGGACACCTTCTTTGAAGTAGGGTTCCTTATTGATGGCCGTCTCAAGTAGCTCGACCACCGAATCGGCATCCGCTTTTTTGATATGGGGCTCACCGAGGTAAAGCCATTGGCGTAAGTCCTGCAGATCCTCTTTCATGGTCGCTAGGAATGTCCTTTCAAGCTGGTGCTCAATCTTTTCTGGATGCTTAGTTGTTATGAGGCGCAGTCGCTCTACGAGCGCCCGAGTCATCCGTGACATATCATCGACCGTAACGACACCCTGCTGTAGCAGATTAGTGAGCGTCTTCGAGCCGTCTATCTTTTTCATCTCGATATACAAATCATCCTCATACTTTCCGAGCTTAAGGTATATATCGGGAGAGAAAGCTTGGTTCCAGAAAAAATCATCTTCGTAGAACTTTTTACGTGCTTCTTTATTGGCAAGACTGGCAAAGAAATATTCTCCGTGCTTGTAGACCTTTACCACGCGGTCCCCAAAGAAAAACAGCTTTGAGATGGCGGTTTCTACCACACGCTCAGGCATACCAAATTCGGTAACCTGACCCTTCTCAAATGCTTCGATGCATCCCATAGAAGTAGCTTACCAGAAGAAAAGAAAAGGGGCGCGGGCGGAGTCAAGTGACTCACATCCCGCGCCCCAGGGGCTACAACGAGCCCCGAATCAACTCCACGAGCTTGTCGTGGAAGTCGCCGCCCTGCGAGGCGACGTACCCGAAGACCTCCTTGTTCCCGTACGACAGCCAGTCACCACGCAAATCAGTGACCTTGCCGACGGCCTCGCGCACCAGCAGATCGACGGGCGCCACATCCTGCAGCGTGCGCCCCGGGAAGATCATTCCCGAGAGCTGGCCGTTTGCAACCATCGCGCCGAAGTAGCCGTTGGTCACCATATTGACGGGGATGCACCCCATCTTGTGAAGACCCGCGACCACGCCGTCGACCATACCGGGAATGAGCATGTCGCTCGGATGGTTGCGCTTGGGCCACGACACGAAGCCGACGTTCGGCACCTTCGGCAGCGCCGACGCCACGAAGATCTGCTTGTCGTTCAGGAAGGCACCCTTGCCGCGCTCTGCGGAATAGAGGCGCTTCCCGATCGGGTCGTAGATCACCGCGATCATTGGCACGTTGCCGCGCATCAGGGTGAACATGATCGTGAAGACCGGCACGCCGAGCATGAACGCCCAGGTACCGTCGACCTCGTCGACCAGCAGCCAGCATTCGTTCGAAGCACCGGTGCGCATGCCAAGCTGTCCTTCTTCCCCAATGACGGGGATGTCGGGATACGCCTTGGTCATGAACTCGATGACCAGGTCATGCACCGCACGATCGGCCGCCGTCAGCGGGGTGCCGTCCCCCTTCCACTCCAGCTCCACATTGGAACTCGAGTAGATCTTTTCCACCGACAAACCCGCGACACGCGCCAGGTTAATCAGCTCCATGAGCGTCGGAATCTGCATTACCGTCGGCCCTCCTCGGCCAATCGCTGTTTATCAAGCTACTGACCCTATTCTACATTATATATATCAGTGTGTCAATATTCAGCGTAGAATCTGTATTACAGCCTTATTTTGCTTGATTAAATGCAAAATGAGACATGTAAATGAGACACCCTTGTTGTGTCTCATTTGTCTCATTTCAGAAAAGGAGAGCCCTATGCCGAGCCCTCGGCGCGGCGGCAGAAAATTCGCTACAATACCCTTATGGGACATAACCTTAAAAGTTTGAAACGCTAACACACCGCCTTCGCCTCGCGGTAGCTCGGCTACGGCGGGACGAAGTCCGCCATGACGAGCGAAGGCGGGCTTCGATATTTTGTATGTCTCCAGCTCTGCAGAAAAAATTGATTGTGGCGCTCGGCGGGGTGGGGCTCGCTGCGCTCGCCACTCTTGCCGCGCTCCTGGGGAGCGTGGCGCCCGGAGCGCCGAGTTTCTCGGCGCTTACGCCAAGCACTATCATCGCGCAGATTGAGCAATCGGGGGCACCCGCGCCCCAAGAGGAGCCGGCGCTCTCGCTCGTGGTTGAGCCGAAGGAGGGTGTCGCGCCAGTGCTCGCGCTCATTAATGGTGCCACAAAGTCGGTCGACCTCGTGATGTACGACCTCGAGGACCCGCAGGTTGAACAGGCACTCGCGGCGGCCGAGGCTCGCGGGGTCGCAGTGCGCGCACTTCTGAATCAGGGCTACTACGGCTCGCAGTCCAAAGCCAACAAAGCCGCCTATGTCTACTTCACCGCACACCAAGTGCCTGCTCATTGGGCGCCGGCCTATTTTTCACTCACGCATCAAAAGACCGTTGTCGTGGACGGCGATGAGGCTTTTATCATGAGTTTTAATCTCGCGCCAAAATATTATGTGACGAGCCGCGACTTTGGCGTGCTTGATAAGAAACCAAAAGATGTCGCGGCCATCGAAGCAACCTTCGAGAGTGACTGGCAGGGGAGCAATCTCGCGCCCAGCAATGGCGACGATTTAGTCTGGAGCCCGGGTGCATCCGGGCAGTTGCTCTCGCTTATTAAAGGCGCGCGCAAATCTCTGCGCGTCTATAACGAAGAGATGGCGAGCTCGGCTATTACCGGTGCTCTACTCTCTGCTGCCGCAAGCGGCGTGAAAGTTGAGATTGTTATGACCGCTTCGGGGCAGTGGGTGAATGCGTTTAAAGAACTCGCCGCCGAAGGAGCACAAATTCATCTCTTTGCGCCCAAGGCGCCGATCTATATCCACGCCAAAATGATCATAGCCGACGACACGACCGCCTTCATGGGCTCGGAGAATTTTTCGGGCTCATCGCTCAACGAGGGCCGCGAGCTGGGTATCATCACGAGCGCCACGAATATCGTCGGGCCGCTTATGACAATTTTCGATGCCGACTTTGCCGCCGCCGCGCCCTTTGTGGCCCCCACAGTCGCGAAACCCAAGTAAATTGTGCTACAGTAGCCGTGTTTATGGCCCTATCATTTGGGCTGAAACACGTTCGAGTATAGGCCCTATCGTCTAACGGTTAGGACAGCGCCCTTTCACGGCGTAAATTGGGGTTCGATTCCCCATAGGGTCACATCCTTCTGGGCGTTGTAAATCAACGCTGAAATTTAATAACCCCACGGGGAGTTCGAACCCGTCTGCTAAAACGAAGCTCTACACTTTCGTGTCGCCGTGAAGCAGGCGATCAAGCGTTTTCACAAGCTCCTTGAGAAGGCTCCGAGCGTCTGAGTGCGTCTCGCGCAACTCCGCAAACAGCTCCGACAGCCTCTCATCAATCAGCTCGCGCTCCTCAGCGTCGAGTGAGTTCAGCAGACCCGTGGTCGTGAACGACATAGGTGAGCGGTGGATTGGTTAATAATTATCGACCGCCTACATCATCGGCGATATTAAGTCTCAATCGTAGACGTGTTTGCTTGCCCGTGTGGCACATGGTGAACACGTTGTGCGTGATACAATATATTCTCAAGGAATATGCCCAAGAAGCGTGACAAAATCACTTTGAAGTTTCCGAATCACATGCAGGACATGATTCAGTTTAGAGAGATCAACGTGGACCATGTGAAATTAGCCATACGGGAGCCAGACTGGACAAAGGACGCGATGGAAGGTAAAATCAAGGTCTGCAAGAAAATCGAGGACGGTAAGGCCATACGGGTCGTATACTATAAAGACGGATTCCGTGACACCCAGGAGTTCATGGTTATCACAGCCTACTACACGTCTAATTGCTGAATATGGATATAAAATACGATAAAGTAGCTGACGCCGTGTATTTCAGCGTCAATAGGGTCAAAATCGCCAAAACGCTGGAGATGAATGATCGCCTGAATGTGGACATGGATGCCACCGGCAATATTGTCGGGATTGAGATACTGGAAGCGTCCAATCAGAAGAAATTGATTGAAAACCTGCATGAGAACGTAAGCTCCGGTATCCCAATCGAAATAGTCTCGGGGACTCCTGCGATTGCCTAGCTTTAGATGGACAAAAATTCTACTTTTAAAGAAGCCGTTGAATTAACGGAAGGAATAATAGAACGTTTCGAAAAGATCGAGGGCAGGCCGTGGAAGGCTGAAGGCGCTTTCATCGAGCTGACTAAACAGGTCGGGGAGTTGGGCAGACTACTAATGGTGTCGGAACAGTACTACTTTCCAGACAGAGACCAGTTGGACCATCAATACGAATCGACAAAAGAGAAAATTGGTGATGAGCTAGCGGATATTTTTTACGCGATTATACGGATCGCCAGACATTATGATATCGACCTGCTAGAAGCTCACGTTAACGCAAGGAGAATAGAGGATGAGTTTCTGAAATCAAAAGGGGTTTAGTTCTGCCCCCGCAACCTCGTCGCTATATTTCAATATAATCTCCGCATACACCTGATACACTAAAGTTCGAGGTTCGCCTCGATATGGTTCACCCAAGGTGAAGGATAGTAATTTTTTTTGTGTGGATAACTGAATTTATTGGCTCAACCAAAGGGCAATTTTAGTACCCAAAAAAGTTCGATGTTGCATTTTGCGCAGACCGGTACATGTTAGGCAGAATCCTGAAGTTTCTTTGTGTGGCAACCGCATCATAATAGTTCGATTCCCGCTAACAAACACTAATCCCGCCCGCATGGTATATTGCCTTTGGTTGGGAAGAGGAGATTGCCACCATGGCCAAGCTACCTTCAGTGAAGACGCTCCGGCGGGAGCTACCGAAGATCTCCGCCATCATCGACAATTCTCGGGCCGGCGTGCTCATGAGAGGAGGAGCACCGCCCTCGCCCAGGGGCGGGCCGGGCGACCCCGAGGAAGCGGAAGCTCTGCGGCGCGAGCGTGCCGCTGGCAATGCTGGCCTCGATGCTCATATTGCTGGCTTTGACGCGGCAATGAAGCTCATGGCCGACGAAAAATGACCACCGCCGATTCGGCCTCTAGCCCGGCATCTCAAGCTATCGAGATGCCGGACGCTTTCTTTTTTGTAATATAATCAATGTGCATGAAGCGTTTTGCCGTATGGTTCGGCTTGAAGGAGAAACTCCACGACATAGAGCACACGCCGCCTCTGGTGTCCGAGCGCGATATATGGTGGGCAAGCATCGGCGAGAATGTCGGCTCCGAGATCAATGGCAAGAGCGATTTGTTTTCCCGGCCTGTCGTCATCCTCAAGAAGCTCTCGCATACCTTCTATTTCGTCATCCCCACGACCACACAACATCGGGAGGGGAGCTGGTATGTACCCTTCACCCAGCAAGGCAGAGAAATGTTCGCCTGTTTGCATCAAGCCAGAGCCATCGACTATCGCCGACTGTCATCCCGCTTGGGTAAGCTCGACCCCACCGATTTCACCACGATCAAAAATGGCTTCCGCTCCCTCTATAAACTGGATAGATAAAAGAATTCCCCGCCATCGCTGGCGGGGCCGCGGCGAATGCCGAATGTGCCCACAGTATACTAAAGATTGCGAAAGATGCAATGAAGCCACCCCTGGCACAGTGGACACCTATGCGTTATCGCTATATTTCAATATAATCTCTGCATACACCTGATACACTAAAGTTCGACCTGCGCCTCGATATGGTTCACAAAGTTGAGAAAAAGCAAACTGCTTTGCTTTTTCGAACGTTTGTGAAGCCGGAGCGATGTTTTGCAATTGCAAAACCGCGAGGCGGGGTCGGCGACCAAACTTTGCGACGGCAAAGTTTGAGTTGTGGACCACGAAATTATGTAGGACTATCGTTTTTAATGAGACGACACTTCGGCGTACACTGCCTTGGAGATCCCAGATATTACTGATTCAAGGTCGGTGGGATCCCAGCCTTTGGTCATGACGCAAACAAAGTACGGGCCCGAAGGGGCGTAGACGATGCCACAGTCGTGAAGTTCTCGGGTTACGCCGTCTTCGGGCGGCGAGACTATTCGATAGCCAAACTTGTGCGCGACGGCGGTTGAAGCCGGGATCCCTGCCTGGATTCCCGCGCTGAATTTTGTCTGGCTCAAGAGGTTGAGCGCATACTCCGACATATCTCGGTTGAGATAGGTGGCGTTGTACAGAATCCTAAAGAAAAGCGAATAATCTTTGGCCGACATCGAATCGCCGGTGTCTTCGGCGCCCGGCACGTGGAGCCCGAGGTCGCTAAACACGTCGTTTACCGAGTTTTGGTCGATAGTATTGTGCAGGAGATCTTTGGCATCGTTGTCCGAATATATGATGAGATGTTCGAGCAATTGTCGCACCGTGTAAGTCTTGCCCGGGGTCATGGGCGCTACATCCTCGGCGCCGTCTGGGCCTTCGGTGGAGCCGGGATAAAATACCTGTTTATCCAAAATGGCTGGGTCTCCTTCAGCTTCCTTAAGATAAGCCATGAGTAGGGTTACTTTGTAGAGGCTTGCCGGCGCATACAACTCATCTTGGTTGATGCCCATCCACCGGCCAGTGTTGAGATTTCTGAAGTATACCGACACGTTTTGTGTCTTATGCTCGCTTTGATACTGGGAGATGAGGCCGTTGAGGATATTTTTTAAGGGCGCGTATTCAGCAAACGTTTTTTTATCATTGAGACCGCACGCCAAGAGAGGGCTGACAAAGGTGTAATCACCCTTCTCTCGCAAGAAGCCGGAAGAAGAACCAGAGCTCGTGAGCCGGTTCGAGGTGTACCATGCCACTCCGAACCCAACCGCAAAAATAAGCACGGCCGTGGGTATTAAATATAGCCAGGGCAGAGAGGGTTGGGGGAGTCCTTGATGGCGGAGTTCTTCCCGCCGTTGTTGGCGCGTCTTCATAAGAAGATGGAGTGATTATAACTCGCATGGGGAAGCCTGCTCACTTTTTGCACACTACTGCGCTTTGAGCCAGTAGTAGATGTCCTCGAGCGCTTTGACGGCGTCGCCGGCGGCGATGTTGTTTTGATGATAGAGCTCGTCGGTGCAGTCGCCGGCAGACCATAGTCCGGGAACTTCTTGGCCGTTTGAGAGCACGCGCTGATTTTTAGTGTTGACCACGACACGCCCGAGCGGGTCTAAAGTGATGAGATTTTTAGCGAAGATGGTCGAGGGCACCATGCCGATCTCAACAAAGATGCCCGCACAGGGAATCTCTTGCAGGGCGCCTGTTTTAATATTCTTGACGACGAGGTCGCTCACGAACGACGAGCCCTTGACCTCGGCGGGCTCGGAGTCGGTGAGCGCAACAAAATTGGAATTCGTCTTGACGCTCGCGACCGTGGCCGGGTCGGCCTTGGCAAAGTCCTCGCCGCGATGGATGAGCGTGACTTTTTTGCAATACGCCAAAAGTTGCGCGGCGCTCTCAAAGCCTGCGTTGCCGCCGCCCACGACCGCGACCTCTTGGCCGGCGAAGAGCGGCCCGTCACACGAGGCGCAGTAGGTGAGGCCTTTATTTTCAAATTCGGCGGCGCCGGGCACGGTGAGCTTGCGCCTATTGCCCCCGGTGGCGATGAGCACCGCGCGCGCTTCGAATTTTTCTTTGCCGGTGTCTATTGAAAAACCACCTGGTGTTTTCTCCACACTTGAGACGCGCGAGCCGGTTTTGATGGTGACGTATTCCCCCGCGTAGGCGCGCAGATGGGCCTCGAGCGATTTGGCCAAATCAGCGCCCGAGATCTTCTGCGTGCCAATCCAATTCTCAATGCCAACCGACTCGGTGCTCTGGCCGCCGATGACCTCCGCTACAAAAATAGTTTTAAGCCGCTTGCGCGCCGCATATACTCCCGCGGCCACGCCCGCAGGCCCGCCGCCAATAATTGCTAGGTCGTACATGAGAACCAGTATACTCTTTTATTTTATTTTCGGGCGGCGGAGGAAAGATGGGACTGAACCCCAGTCGTCATCTTCGTCTTCTTCTTTTTTCAATTTAGCTGGCTCTGGCTCGGGCTTCTTCTCCGGCTCTTTTTCTTTAATGGGCGGGATCGCGGTAAGGGGAGGAGTCGGCGTGTTGAAAATCTTGCTCATGGTCGAAGATGAGGCTATGGGGAGCTCGGGCTCTTTCTCCTTTTGATCGCGCGCGAAGGTAAAGAGCGGCGTCCCGCGCGGGGCGACCCCGGCGGCAGGGAAGCCGGTCGCGATAACCGTGACGCGCACTTCGCCCTTCTTGAGCTTGTCGTCTTTGATGGCGCCGAAGATGATGCGGGCGTTCGGGTCGACCGACTCGGTCACGACCTTGGCCGCCTCGTGCACCTCGATCATGCCGAGGTCGTCGCTCCCCGCGATGGCAAAGAGCACGCCGCGCGCGCCGTGTATAGAGAGTTCCAAAAGTGGTGAAGATACGGCTGCTTTGGCGGCATTCTGAGCGCGATTTTCGCCCGAGGCGACGCCGATACCCATGAGCGCCGAGCCAGAGTTCTCCATAACCGCCCGCACGTCGGCGAAGTCGACGTTGATGATGCCGGCGTTGGTGATGAGGTCGGAGATGCCTTCGACGGCTTGCTTCAAAACGTCGTCGCAGGTGGCGAAGGCGGCTTTGAGCGTCGTATCTTTGGCCACGGTGGCGAGCAAGCGGTCGTTGGGGATGACGATGAGTGCGTCCACCTCTTTGCGGAGATCCTCAAGCCCTTGCTCGGCGATGCGCATGCGCTGGGCGCCTTCAAAAGAGAACGGTTTGGTGACAACGGCGACCGTGAGTGCGCCCATCTCTTTGGCGGTGCGCGCCACGACCGGCGCGGCGCCGGTGCCGGTGCCGCCACCCATCCCGCAGGCGACGAATACCATGTCGCTGCCTTTGAGCGACTGCTGGATTTCTTCTTTGGTCTCCTCCGAGGCGCGCTTGCCGATTTCGGGGTTCATCCCGGCGCCGAGGCCGCGGGTGAGGTTTTTGCCGATGTGAATTTTCTTCTTCGCGGCGGAGTTTTGGAGATCCTGCGCGTCGGTGTTGATGGTGATGAAGTCGACGCCGCGCATCTTGCTCTCAACCATGTGGTTGACTGCATTTTTGCCGGAGCCGCCCACGCCCACGACACGGATCCTCGCGAACGCTTCGATTTCTGGTTGTAGTTGTGGCATGAGTATGATAATTAGCTGGTGGCCACACTCTAACACCCTGGAATATCTTTGCAAACTTTGTAGAAAATTGACAAAAAGGCAGTGGTTGTTATCTTTTATATGGTGAAAAGCGCGGTTCATGAAAGGAGGATGTCCGTGACGATAAACCTTTGGCTACTCAAAGTCGCTGCGTGGCTGGGTCAGTGGAAGTTCGTCGATACGTTTATCGGCGAGGCCATCAACCCTGTCGGCATCGGCTGGGCGAAAGAAGAAGGCCTATTCAAAAAGAATGCCAATCTTCGCGACTTGGCAGCCAGCATCCTCGAGAAAGAAAGCTCGGAGCGGCGGTTCGACGAAGTGACGGAGCGGAACCTTCTCATCCGTGCGCGAGAAGACCCAAGTGAGGCAGTGCGATTCCGTGCGATATGCGCTTTGTGGACCCACGGGCGCAACAATCGCGATGACCCCTTCGTCTGGCCACGAATGCAGAGATTCGCCCAGAGCGGCGACGAGGGCATCGTGAAGGTCGCTCGAGAATATCTCGCGAAGGCCGACGAGAAACAATCGACGGCGTAGGGGAGGTCGAGAATCAACACTCGGCCTCCTTTTTCAATTTATGAAAAAAACAGTTTGGACGTGTTAGGGTTTTCGTAGGCGCAACAGTGGGGATAGTTCTTCGATGCAGACAACTCTAGCTAGGCTCCTAAGGGCAGCGACTATGGCGTGGGGCCAGCCGTTTATCGATGCACATCTGCGTGACTCTCTCACCGACGATGTCGTCCAGTGGGCGGAGAGAGAAGGGTTGGTGTCGCAAGACGTGAAGCTCCGAAATCTAGCCGCACGAGTCATTGAGGAGGGTTACGGCGAGATCGAGGGAGACCTATGGTTCAGAATAAACGTCCTGCTCGGTAGGGGCGAGGAGAATCGCTTCGTGCGATATCGGCTCGCCTTCGCGCTTTGCGCGCGCAACCAAGATCGTTGCTCGCTCGTCCGTGCGACTATCCAAGAGGCGGCAAGCGACCCGGACATAGACGCTGATATGGCCGAGAACGCCCTGCTCTATCTGGAGTTGGACTGGTCGGAGGGTGAATGAAAAGCCATGCCGCTGGTGTATTGGGGTGCTGAGTTTCGGCTCGGCACCGCCTTTTTTGTTTATCTCGTCTTACTTGTTTACGGTAAAAACTTTTTGAACCAGCGCCAGAGAGATTTGAGAGAATGGGAAAACGAGGTTTCTTCGTGCACTTCTAAATTGCCACCCTGGCTCGTGCCCCAGACGCACAAACCAAAAGCCACCGCCCACGAGCCGTCGCCGATTTGGATTTTACCGGGGCTGCCCTCGGCGAGCGTCGCCACGCGCGCGGGGAGATGTAAAACTGCTTTGGCTAAATCGGAGACCGTCTGGATTGAGGAGCCGCCGCCGGTTAGGATGATGCCACCCGGGAGCAGGGCATCTTTGCCGATTTTTTTGAGATGATGCTCGACGAGCTTGAGCATGTCCGAGAGGCGCTTGGCGATGAGATCGTCCACTTTTTTCTTGGGGAAGGGCGCGCCCAACACCGCGCCGCGTTTCAATTCTTCTGCCTCCTCGGGCGCGATGCGGAGCCCGAGCGCGAGGTCGTTGGTGATGGAGCTGCTGCCGGTCGGGAATACTTTTATTGAAATCGGCACCGCGTCTTCGAAGACGACCAGCGAAAGCGTCTCGGAGCCGAGGTTGGCCAGCACACAACCAACGTTCTTTTGCGTTTTGGTGAGCGCGACAAAGCTCGCGGCCAAGGGCGCGGCAACAATGTCCTCAACCTCGATGCCGGCCTCATCGACCGCGGCGACTAAATCGGCCACATGGCGCTCGAGGCAGGTTATGAAAAGGACTTCGACCGAGACGCGGGCGCCCTTCATCCCCAAAGGGCTCCGACCCAAGACGCGCACACCATCGACGACAAAAAAGAGCGGGATGGTGTGGATTATTTTACGATTGAGTTTGGCCGAAGGCGGCAGCGCGCGCTCGGCCGCCGCGATGGCGTGGGGGATATCGCGCTCGGTTATCTCGGAGTCGCCGCGCTCGACCACGGCCTCGCCGCGGGCGAAGGCCTCTTCGATACCGACGCCGCCGACGCTCACGTAGGCGCGTTTAATCGGCACGCGCGCGGCTTTGCTGGCTTGAGCCGCGGCCGCGGCTATCGAGCGCGCCGCGTCAGCGACCGAAGTAATATAGCCTTGTTTGACGCCGCGGCTCTCGGCATAGCCGGTGCCTAAAATGCTCGGCAAGGCATGGCCATCCTGCCCGCGGGCCACGATGACCTTGACTTGAGAGGTGCCGACGTCGATGCCTACAATAGTGTTATTCATCACGAACGTGAGCCCCGAATCGTTTTAACGCTCGGCGCTCCTCACTCTCCATTGTAGCACCATGTTTGAACCCTTTGAGGTGCAACATGCCGTGGATAAGTAGATAGGTGAGAAAGTCTCGTTGATTCATGCCGAAGAGCTTGCACTGCGTCTTCGCGGTCTCGCGGCACAGTAAAATCTCGCCCGAAGCTTTCGAGAGCGGGAAGGAGAGGACATTGCTCGCCTTGTTCACCCCCTTTGTTTTTCGGGTCACGGCGCGCATCTCTCGCACACTCAAAAAAGCGACCGAGAGGTCGTAGCGCTTGCCCAAGATCTTATCTTTTATTTCGGGGACGTTCATCGACGATGACCGCGGAGAGGCTTCTCGGGCATTTTGCCAAGCTTGATGAGGGTCGCAATTTCTTGGCGGCGCTTGATGGATTTGAGGGCGCGCTTTTGGCTAACGCTCTTGCTGAACGGGCGGGAGAAGTAGCGGTTGCCACGCACACGCAAAAGGACCTGGGAACCTTGCACGCGCTTGCTGAAGCGGCGGATGAGATTCACCACTGTTTCGTTGTCCGTTTTCTGTACCTCGGCGTTGATTGCCATACCAGAACCTTACCACAAAATCGCCTACGCGTGCAATGTTTGGAGATAGTGGGGGAGCGAGGCGACCGGGAGCGTTGTCTGCACCGAGTCGGTGGCGTGGCGCACGATGACCGTGCCATCCAAAGCCTCGCGCTCGCCCATAATGAGTAGATAGGAAACCCCGAGCTCTTTGGCGCGCGCGAGCTGGGGCGAAAGTGCCTGCGCATCGAAGGATTGGCCGACTGCGATGTTGGCGTGCCGCAAGAGATCGAGCACTAAAAGCCCGCGCATCCGGGCCCGGGGGCCAAGCTGGACGAAATAGAGGTGTGGTTTGGCGGGCGCTGGGGGCGCGAATTCTTTGCCGGTGCATCGCTTGCGGAAGAAGATGCTCGCACGCGCGCCGGGAACCTCTTTTTTGCCGCCAGGCTGTGTAGGGTCTTCGTAGCGGCCGCCCTGGGCGGCCAAGACCGTCCCGTCATTTTGGGGCAGATCAATGACGAAGAAGGTTCGCGCTTCGCGCGCGCCGCTCAAGAGATCGTCGAGTTCATACGCGACCCCGAGGCTCTCGAGATGCTCGAGCAATGATTTGAAATGCGCGCGGCTTCGCTCGGAAAGATAATTTATCGCGTGCGGCCCCTCGAAGGCGATCGACCGGCAGGTTGGATTAGTACAAATGTAGAGCGCGAGCGGATCTTTGGCCGCGCCCGCGCGGCAGGTTTCGCAGAGGTGTTCGTTTTGCCGGCGCACATGCCAGGAGAGCTCGCGCTCGAAGCGCGCGCGCGACTCCCTATCGCCCGGGGCGTTGACGCGGATGCGGCCGGGCTTGCCGCTCCACTCGGTCAAAATGGCAAGCGACGTTTTTATCAAAAAGGCCTCGCTGATGCTCTCGGCCGAGCCGCTTATTTCGAGCCCAAACTCGCCGACCTCTTGTACGGGGAGCTCGGGCACCCGCGCGGGTGCCGAGTTGGTATAGAAAGCGAGAAGTGGTCGTGGAGCGACACTGTCCGGTGTGTATGCTCGGGGGCTAAATCCATAAAACGAAGCTACCTCGGAGGCATGGGCGACAAATCGCGCGGGCGAGAGTCGGCCGGGGACACTTTTTTGTTGTAGCATTTTACTTTGGTTCAACGGCTGCACCGGGGAGATAACCAATCGATTGGACGGGTAGCAACCGCAAAAACACGCGGCCGATGATATTTGCCCGAGGGACATCGCCCCACACGCGCGAATCAGAACTCTCGGGCCGATTGTCGCCCATCACAAAATAGTCGCCTTCAGGCACGGTGTAGTTTTGTACGGGGCCGTTGCCATGATTGACGATGTAGGGCTCGGGGAAATCCACCGTGGTGCCGTTTTGCTCTGCCACCGAGAGGCCTTGGGCGGTTACCTCTACCGTGTCGCCCGGAAGCCCAATAATCCGCTTGATGAAAAACTCCGAGGGTTGCTTAGGATAGCGGAAGACGATGACATCGCCGCGCTGGGGTGCCCCGAAGTGATAGGTGAGCTCATCGATGATGAGGTACTGGCCGTCTTGAAACGTCGGCACCATCGAAGCGCCCGAGACAATAAACGGCTCGGCGACGAAGAGGCGCACTGGCACCACGATGACGGCGGCAAGCAGAGCAAATTTGAGGAGTTCGATGAAAAAATTTTCTCGATGCTCCTCGTCCATGAAGAGTATTGTATACTGCCCCCATGATAGCGCAAGCAAATCGATGGCTTTTGGTCGGTCTCGGCAATCCGGGGAGTGAATATGAGGGCTCGCGACACAACGTTGGGCGCGATTTTCTTGCGGCGTTTGAGAAATCGGCCCAAGGCCGATCCGCCTTGGGCGGAAAAATTTTGGTGCCCGACACCTATATGAACAACTCGGGGCTCGCGGTGAAGAAATTTGTCGGTTTGAATCCGAGCGGGAAGACTCTGGAGCACCTCGTGGTACTCCACGACGATCTCGATTTGCCGCTGGGCAAGGTCAAGCTCTCCTTCGGCTCGGGCTCGGGCGGCCACAAAGGCGTCGAGTCGGTGCAGAAGGCTCTTAAAACGAAAGATTTCGTGCGCGTCCGCATCGGCATCTCGCGCGAGACACCGGGCGGCAAGCTGAAGAAGCCCAAAGGCGAGGATGAAGTCGTCGCTTTTGTGTTGGGCAAATTTAAACCGAGCGAACAGGAGAAATTGAAGAAGGCGAAGAAGATTGTTGGGGAAGCACTCGAGATTCTCTTGGCCGAAGGCCTGCCCAAAGCGACCACGCTCACCAACGGGCGGTAACTATTTCTTCTCCCCGACAAACGAGAGCGCCATGCGCATTTCCTTCGGGTCGAAGAGCGAGATAGTGAACGGATAGCGGCGGCCCATCTCGAGATTCTGGGCGAGCTTCTCTTCGCTGCCAAACTCCGAGATGTGCACGAGCCCCGCGATGCCCTCCTCGATCGAGGCGAGCGCGCCGTGTTTGTTGAATTTGATGATGACACCCTCAACCTTGTCGCCTTTGTGATATTTGTCGGCGGCTGACTGCCACGGATTTTCTTTGAGCTGTTTAACCGAGAGGCTGACCTTGCCGTCTTTGATGTCGATGATTTTGGCCTTGACCTTCTCGCCGATCTTAAAGAAGTGGCGGGGATCATCCACGAGGCCCCAGTCGATCTCCGAGATGTGGACCAATCCCTCGAGACCTTCCTCGATCTTCACAAAGACGCCGAAGTCGACCATGCCGGTCACCTCGCCCTCAAGCACGTCGCCCACCTGGTGGCGCTCAACCATCTCGCGCTTCTCGCGGTCATCGGCGCCGCGCTCGGAGAAGATCAGCTTATTTTCTTTCGGCGTTACCGAGATAATAGAAACGGCCAATTTGGTGCCCACGAGCTTACGCAATTCGTCGAGGATTTTATCTTTGTCGCCGTCGGCGATGCGCGGGTAGTGCTCGGCTTTAAGCTGTGAGGCGGGGAGGAATCCGGCCATGCCCTGCCAGTCGAGGATGATGCCGCCCTTGTTGGCCTCTTTAACGACGAGCTCGAAAAGTGTTTTTTGCTTGAGCGCATCTTCGGCTTCGGCCCACAGAGCCGCGGTGCGCGCCTCTTTGAGTGAGAGCTCGATATAGCCTTCGGGCGAATTGACCTCGACGACTTTAGCCGCGACCGTGTCGCCCACGTTGACGCGCTTGATAACCTCGCGCGCGTTTAAATATTCGCGTCCATAAATAACGCCCGTGCCCCACGGCGGCAGGTCGATATAGAGCCGCGCCCTATCGAGCATGAGCACCGTGCCCTCGATAATGTCGCCCTCCTTCGGGGGCTCTTGGATTTGCGCGGCAAAGGCCGCCATAGCGGGCGTGTGCTCTGATTTAACTTCAGTGTCTTCCATACTAATTATTGATTTGTAGGGCAAGTCCTCTTTGGCGGATCCTCGGAGATTATTCTTGCGCCCGTGATGATTAATAAAAGGAAACCCTTTATTGCTGGATACTGTATATAAAATGAACCAAAAAAGCAAGGTTGAGGAGATAAAGAAAAAGGGCGGCGCCTCACAGCGCCGCCAAGTTTACAGGGAACGTCCAATCATAGGACACCTAAAGACTATCATTTGCATAAAAACACGCAAGCCAGACATGTAAAAAATTAGCCTCCGTAATTACGGAGGCTGTTGGTGGTCGAAGGAGCGTGGCATCACCGCTCCTTCTGTGTGGGCCCCTGGGAGACGATCTCCTTTCATGGTTTCCTATCGCAGATGCCGAACGATGCGATAGAGGTTGCACTCACGTCCGATGCTTATTCAGCCTGGGGACGGCTTTCTTGATGCCGTCAGTTCGCCGGCGCGCCTTCGACGGTCTGGCTGGTGAAGCCGAGGCCGAACTGGATGCCGGCGCCGAATACTCCGGTGGCGACGTTCATCAGGCTGCGATGGCCGCGGCTCGTCGTGGCGGTATGAAAGGTATTGCTCACCAGGGTCGCGCTTTGCGGGCGGCGTGGCGGCCCGGTCGACACGGACGCGAACAAACGCGTTCTCATTCGTTCCGTTCCTTCTGTTGTAGTTTCGAAAGGCGACGAAGGCTCGTACACCCCGCGGCTACGAAAGTTCAGGTCCGAAAGGTGCTGCCTCTCATGAAAGTATCATTTGTATGTAAATACGCAAGAGGCGTGTGGGGAAAATAAAAACAACCTGCTCACGAAGTGAGACAGGTTGTGGGCCGGGCTGGCGGCTCCTTGGGGGAGCGCCAGCCCGGCCGCCGGACGGTGCGGATCAGCGCAGGTCTTGGTGCCCGCGGCCGCTGGTGGTGACGCCGGCGCCGATGCCGGTCAGCGCGACCTCCGCCGCGCAGGCGCCGCCGATGGCGTGGCTGGTCTGGCCGATGTCGCAGTTGTTCAAGTACATTCCCCGCATGGTGCGGGTGTTGAAGGCTTTCATTTTGGTGTTGGCCTCCTCGTCAAACGGCTCCCGACAACCGGGAACCGGCCACCCTGGTCTGGGCGTAGCTAAAGAGTAGTATACACCCCTATATTGGCTTGTCAAGCCCCTCTAAAATCGGTGGCAAAATGCGCCTAATTGTGATAGAATAGAGGCATGGTTATCAGTTATCTCGGCGGCGAGTGCTTTAAGGTGTCGCAGGGCGACTTAACGCTCGCGTTTAATCCGCCCTCCAAAAATTCGTCCCTCAAATCCTCCAAATTTGGCTCCGATATCGTGCTCGTCTCTCAGCATCATGAAGATTTTGACGGCGTCGAGAATTGCGCCTTTGGCGAGCGCGAGCCGTTTGTCATCGAAGGCCCGGGCGAATATGAGGTCAGGGGTGTGGCGGTGCGCGGCTACGCATCGGCCGGCATGGGCGAGGGCGCGATCAATACTATTTATAGTGTTTTGTTCGAAGGGATGAATCTTTGCTTCCTTGGCGCGCTCGGCGCGGCCGAGTTGCCTGCGGCCGCCAAGCAAGAGCTTGATGATATCGATTTGCTCTTTGTGCCGGTGGGCTCGGGCAAGGCGGGCACGCTCGACTATGCTGATGCGTATAAACTGGCGGTTTCGCTCGAGCCCAAGGCCATCATTCCGATGTACTATACCGAGCAGTCGCTCAAACAGTTTCTCAAAGAGGCGGGCGCCGAAGGCGTGAAGCCTCTCGAGCGGCTCACGGTAAAGAAGAAGGACTTGCAAGAAAAAGAGGCCGAGGTCATCGTGCTCGCCGAATAAAGTATGATCAATCGATACGTAGCACATATGCACAGCAAATCGACCCACGAACGTCGCCAACACGCGCTCAAGGTGGCTGGTGTGGTCACGGCCGTGCTTTTTGTCGGGTGGCTCGCGACGCTTGGCGCGCGGCTCTCGATGGGGACGGGTAGCTCGGTGGCAAATTCGAACGACACGAGCGACAATTCGTCCCAGCTTGCGGGTGTGGTCGAGAGTGCGTCCTATACCTCTGTTAATTCGCTTCAGGTCGCCTCGACGACCGGGCTATAATCTACCGCTGAACTTTTATGGCTGAAGAACACATAAATAGCCGAGACGGTTTGCCTATGCCCAAGGGCGTCATTTCGCGTAACATCTCCACCGAGATGCGCGAGTCGTATATCGACTACGCGATGACCGTCATTACCAGCCGCGCGCTCCCCGATGTGCGCGATGGGCTGAAGCCCGTGCACCGCCGGATCCTCTTTGCTATGCACCGCATGGGGCTCACGCCTGGCGGCCGCTTCCGCAAATCGGCGACCGTGGTCGGTGAGGTGCTCGGTAAATACCATCCGCATGGCGACGCCTCGGTCTATGACGCGATGGTCAAGATGGCGCAGACCTTCTCGATGCGCTACCCGCTTATTTTAGGGCAGGGGAACTTCGGCTCGATCGACGGCGACTCGGCCGCCGCTATGCGCTACACCGAGGCCAAGATGTCTGCCATGGCGGGCGAACTTTTGCGCGATTTGGATAAAGAGACCGTCAACTGGCGGCCCAACTACGACGGCTCGCACATGGAGCCGATGGTTTTGCCGGCCGCGGTGCCCAACATTTTGCTCAACGGCACGCTCGGCATCGCGGTCGGCATGGCGACCAACATCCCGCCGCACAACCTGCAAGAAGTCTCGGGCGCGCTCCTGCATTTGATTGAGCATCCGGAGGCGACGGTTGAGGATTTGATGGAGTTTATCTCGGGGCCGGATTTCCCGACCGGCGCGGTCGCGTTTAATAAAAAAGATTTGCTCCACGCCTACTCGACCGGCCGCGGCGGGGTGGTGGTGCGCGGCCAGGCCGAGATTGTCGAAGGCAAAAAAGGCGACTACCAAATTATCGTCACTTCGATACCGTATCGCGTAAACAAAGCCGATCTCATCGTGCGCATCGCCGACTTGGTGCGCGACAAAAAAGTCGAGGGCATCCGGGGGCTCCGCGACGAGTCGACCCGCGACATCCGCGTGGTGATCGACCTCAAGCAGGGCGGCCACCCGCAGAAGGTGCTGAACTTTCTCTATAAACACACGGCGCTCGAGGACACCTTCCACTTCAACATGGTCTGCCTCGTGGATGGCGTGCCGCAGACGCTCTCGCTCAAGGGGATCCTCCAAGAGTTTATCAAGCACCGCAAAGAGGTGGTGCGGCGCCGCACGCAATTCGATTTGGCTGTGGCACGCGCGCGCGAGCACATTTTGCTTGGCCTCAAGAAGGCGCTCGACCACATCGACGAAGTGATTAAGACCATCCGCGCCAGCAAAGATGTGAACGATGCGCGCGCGAATTTGATGAAAAAATTCTCGTTCTCCGAGCTTCAAACCAATGCCATTTTGGAGATGCGCCTCCAGAAGCTCGCTAACCTCGAGCGCAAGAAAGTCGAGGACGAATTGAAAGAGGTGCAGGCGCTCATCGAGGAGCTCGACGCGCTTCTCAAGAGCGAGAAGAAGATGCTCGCGGTCATCAAGCAAGAGACCGAAGACATCGCTAAAAAATATGGCGGCGAAAAAGCAGGCGGCTCGCGCTATACCAAGATTATGAAAGGCGCGGCAGGCGTCATCAATGTCGAAGATTTGGTGCCCGAGGAGGAGCAAGTGCTTGTGCTCACCGCGGGCGGCTATGTGAAGCGCACCAATCCGGAGGAATACAAGCGTCAAAAGCGCGGCGGCATCGGCGTGGTTGATTTGGATACCAAAGAAGAGGATTTTGTAACGACCTTCCTCACGACCAACAGCCACAGCGACCTGCTCTTCTTTACCGATCAAGGCCGCGCCTATCAGATAAAAATGTACGATTTGCCCGAGGGCAAGCGCTCGACCAAAGGCAAAGCCATCATCAACTTCCTCTCGATTGCCGACAGTGAGCGGGTGACGAGCGTCTTGCCGATGCGCCTCTCGGCACACTCGGGCAAGGGCAAGAGTAGTGGTAAGGGCGAGGAGGGCGACGGCCGCTCGCTCTATATGATCACGCGCCAAGGCGTCGCTAAAAAAGTTGATGCGACGGCCTTCCACGATGTGCGCCGCTCGGGGCTGATTGCTATCAAGTTGCAAAAAGGGGATGAGCTCATGGCGGCGCTCCTGGTAGAGCGCGGCGACGAAATTCTGCTCGCGTCTGAAAAAGGCCAAGCTATTCGCTTTAAAGAGGGCGACATCCGCACCATGGGCCGCACGGCCGGTGGCGTACGTGCGATGCGGCTGGGCGCGGGCGACAAAATCGTCGGCGCCGACGTGGTAAGCAAGGGAGACAAATCGGCCGAGGTGCTGGTGGTCTCGCGCAATGGCTATGGCAAGACGACGCCGGTTGCTGAATATAAAGTGCAAAAGCGTGGCGGCTCGGGCATCAAGACGGTCAAAGTCACACCCAAAACCGGCCCGCTCATCGCGGCAAAAGTTATTTCAGAAGCTGGGGGAAATGGGGCCGCCTCCGATGAATCTTCGGCGGGCGAAACCGAGATCGTCATCGTCTCTAAAAAAGGCCAAGTCATCCGTACCGACCTCAAAGAGATCCCGTCCCTTTCGCGCTCGACCCAAGGCGTCCGCGTGATGAAACTCCGCGACGGCGACGCCATCGCCAGCTTTGTTTGTTTGTAAAAACGCATGAGAACGATTGAGCGAGAAATTGTCGCGGCGCATCTCTACTCCAGCGACGGTAAACTTTTTATGGCGATTGACGGCCCGACAATCAGCAGCGTCTATCCTGGTTGTTGGAAGATTGTTGGCGGGGGAGTGGAGGAGGGCGAAAGTCGCCCCGATGCGCTTAGGCGCGAAATTCTTGAAGAAACTGGCCTCGATGTTTCGCCCTACGTTATGGAATTAGTTGACGATACAATGACTGGCGAATCAGAAAAGACTTTAAAAAAGACAGGCGAAAAAGTATTAGTAAAAATGAAATTTTACAGCTATAAAGTCGTGCTGGATAAGCCAGCAGAGCAGATAGTAATCAACCTTGATCCGCAGGAGTTTGCAGAATATCGCTGGGTCTCTATTCCCGAACTCAAATCTCTCAAATTGAGCCCGCCGTCGATTGAAATTTTTACTAAACTCGGATATCTATAAAATTCTAAAATTATGTCCATTTCATTGCGAAGCGAAGAGACGCAGAAAAAGTACGACGAGTGGAAGCTAGACCCTGCTAACCAGGGGCACTGCGTGCTGTGCGGATTCGAACCTGTGGTGAAGTTTACGTATTGGAAGATTGTCCCGAACACGTTCCCCTATGATCGTTTTGCGGCACAACATGACACACTCTTGCCTCTGCGGCATGTCGTGGGCGAGGAGTTACGCCCGGAAGAGAAAGACGAGCTTGAGGAAATTAAGCGGACGTATGTGGGGGATAGATACAATATGATAATCGAGAGCACGCATCGAACCATGACCATCCCGAGCCACTTTCATCTCCATTTGATTGTGCTTAAATCATGAGAACTATCGAGCTTAATCCGCAGGAGTTTGAGGAATATCGCTGGATCGCCATACCCGAAATCAAATCTCTCAAATTGAGCCCGCCTTCTATTGAAATATTTACTAAACTCGGATATTTATAAACCAGGAATCGAACACTGAAGTCTTGTTATACTAATATTGTGATGGAAAAGAGAAGGGAAAGCGGTGCGATTGTCATCTATCAGGCGAAGAACGGTGCTATTGAGCTCCGTGAAGACGCTTCGCGCGAGACAATCTGGGCAACGCAAGCACAAATCGCCCAATTGTTCGACGTGACGCCACAGAACATCACTCTCCACCTTGCCAGAATCTTCAAGGATAATGAGCTTAGCGAGAAAGCAACTTGTAAGGATTTCTTACAAGTTCAAAAAGAGGGCAACAGAAAGGTTAAAAGGTGGGTCAAACTCTATAATCTGGACGTTATTATCGCTGTTGGTTACCGGATCAACTCGATCATAGGCACAAACTTTCGTATCTGGGCGACCAAGACCTTGCGCGAGCACATCACTGAAGGCTATACCGTCAATCGCAAGCGTGTCGCGCTCAACTACGATGCGTTTATAAAGGCGGTCGCTGATGTGCAAGCGCTTCTACCCGAGCATATCGCGCTTGATCCAAAACAAGTACTCGAACTTATAAAAGAATTTGCCGGCACCTGGGTGTCGCTTGATGCCTACGACAAAGGAACGCTAAAAATACGGGGCACGAGCAAAAAAATGGCGCGGCTCGCGAGCGATGAATTGTTCGCGGCGATTGGCAATCTCAAAAAAGAATTGATGAGAAAAAGTGAAGCCACCGATCTGTTTGCCGCAGAGCGCGCGGCAGGGAACGTTGAAGGGATTATTGGCAATGTGATGCAATCATTAGGCGGCAAGCCGGTGTATGCGAGTGTAGAAGAAAAAGCGGCGCACCTGCTGTACTTCATGGTAAAGAACCACCCATTCACCGATGGCAATAAGCGGTCGGGCGCCTTCTCGTTTGTGTGGTTTTTGCGCAAGGCAGGTAGTAAAGGGAGTCGCAACATAAACCCGGCCGCGCTTACGGCGCTCACACTCCTCATTGCTGAAAGTGATCCGAAGAAGAAGGACCAAATGGTTGCGCTCGTTACTCAGATGCTTAGATAAAAACCACTCGAGCATTACTATTTGAAAATCATGGCAACGTTTTTACGGACACCGGAGACGATGAGAAAGTACGCCGAGGAGCGGGTGTTGGTTGCCGGCCAAAGGCAAGGGCACTGTGTGCTCTGCGAAGAGGAGCCGATAGAAAAATTTATCTACTGGAAGATAATCCCCAATAAATTTCCCTACGACCAGATTGCGACGCAGAATGATATGCTTGTGCCGCTGCGGCATGCCGTGGGGGATGAGTTGAGCCGCGAAGAAAAAGACGAATTTGAAAATCTCAAACGGGTCTACGTGCGGGAAAAGTATGACTCCATGATGGAGAACACGCCTCGGACGATGACCAAACCAAGTCACTTCCACATACATCTACTGAAGCTCAAAAGATCATAAAGTTTTTGGAGTTTAAAAAGACGATGCCCCGCTCGCGAATCAAAATCGATTCTTGCGAGCGGGGTTTATGGCGAGCATGTTTTCGATAGGTGACAGGCGAGGATGAGTGCGGCTCCCCACCCAATGCCGATTGCCGTAATGATGATTCCAGCCAGGGCGAGGGACAAAACCGCCTCAAGGTTGAGCATCATCCAGGGCGGCGCGATCATTAGCGTGATGCCCGAGCCGACCAGCGCGAGCGCCGGCGGCCATACGCACCGCTGATAAAAGAAGATTATCGCCACAGCGATCGAAATGGCGGCGAACAGTACGATGCCGGCCCACCAGGGTGCCACGAGCGTCCCAGGGATTGATACGCCGTACATAGGCCACCGCAAGCGACACGTCATCTGTATCGCTAATGGGAAGCTGACGACGAAAGCGACGGCGGAGAAAACCTGGGCGAACCAATGGGATTCACCCCAATCTATTTTGGGCATAGTGACCCACCTTTCACCTTTTGAGCCTGCAGGATTGCCGACTTACCGACGCCACCATAGCACAAATAATTTTGGGGGTACAATAGGGAGGATGGAGCCGAGCACTTTTCTTAATCCCAACCAAGCTATTCTCGCGGCAGGCATAACCGAGGGGATGCGCGTGGCCGACTTCGGCGACAGCGCGGGTTTCTTCGCGCGCGCCGCGGCGCGCGCGGTGGGGCCGGGCGGCGTGGTCTGGGCGGTGGATCATAATGCCGATTTGCTGACGCGAATCAAGAGTGTCGCCTTGGCCGAGAAACTGCACAATGTCGAGATTCTACGGGGCGATATAGCCCGGGCGGGCGGTAGCGCTCTGCCCGAAGCGAGCTTCGATTTTGTTGTGATCGCGAATGTCCTTTTCACTCTTGAGCAAAAGCAAGGCCTTATCGCTGAAGCCGGGCGCGTGCTCAAGCCCCACGGGCGCGTGCTCATTATCGACTGGCAGGGGAGCTTCGGCGGCCTCGGGCCCCACCCCGAGCACCTCATCACGGTGGGCGCGGCGCGCGATCTCTTTGAAAAAGGCGGCTTTACCTATGTGGCAGACATTCCGGCAGGGGAGTATCACTGGGGATTTGTGGCTCGCAAAAAATCAGGGATAGCGCACAATACCAAGTAATCCTACAAAACGCGTATGAAAATGACCAACTTCCAGCTTATCGTCTCGGGCGTCTTTGGCCTCTTTATCGTGGCTGGCATTGCGGCATTTGCGCTTTCGGGCGGCCTCACGGGCGGCACCGGCGTGGGCACGGTCACCATTTGGGGCACGGCGAGCCAAGACACGATGGATAAAACACTGGCGACACTCCGCGAGACAGATAAATCCTTCTTGAGCGTCAACTATGTGCAGAAAGACGCGGCGACCTACCAGAGCACGCTGGTCGACGCGATGGCCGCGGGCGGCGGGCCCGACCTCTTCCTCCTGCCGCAGGACGATATCACGCAGTTTGGCAATAAAATTTCGCTCATACCCTACACAGCCGTCTCACAGCCGACCTTCACCAGCAGTTTCGTCGACGAGGGCCAACTCTTTTTGACTTCGCAAGGCTCACTCGCCTTGCCACTCATCGTCGATCCGCTCGTGATGTATTGGAACCGCGACCTCTTCTCGAGCGCTGGGTTAGCCCAGCCGCCACAATATTGGAGCGACGTCCTCTCGATGGCGCCCTCGCTCACCGTCTTGGGGGGCAATGCGGCGGTCTTGCAGAGCGCCGCGGCGCTCGGCGAGTGGAGCAATATCGCCTATGCTAAAGAGATCCTCTCGGCGCTCTTTTTGCAGGCGGGCGATCCGCTGGTTACCTACGACCAGAGCGGCGCGCCGCAATCCACCTTGGGCATAACGCCGCAAGGCGCCACCGAGAATCCGGCCACCTCGGCCTTAACCTTCTATACCGACTTTGCCAACCCTTCTAAAACGAGCTACTCGTGGAATCATTCGCTCCCCGAGGCGGGCGCGGCCTTCGCGGCAGGGCAGGTGGCGATGTACTTCGGCTTCGCCAGCGATTTGAAGGTGCTCGCGGCAGAAAACCCCAATCTCCACTTTAGTGTCGCCATGTTGCCGCAAATAAAAGGCAATACCACCAAAATGACCTTTGGCCGGCTCACGGGGGTGGCGCTCTCGCGCACCGCGGCAAACCCCACCGGCGCCCTCACCATAGCCGAAAAATTGACCGCCCAGGCTGGCATTGTCGCGCTTGTCCAGGCTTCAAACTTACCATCGGTCAGGCGTGATGTGGCTTTAAACACATCGGCGAGCACCGCCATGACCGTCTTCGCCCAATCGGCGCTCATCGCGCGCGGCTGGTATGATCCCAATCCCTCGGCGACCGATGCCATCTTTAAGACCATGATAGAATCGGTCGTAAGCGGCCAGAATCAGCCCGGTTCGGCTGTCTCGCAGGCCGCGCAGTCGCTCTCGGCAATCTTGAATGGCCGGTAAATTATGAAAAGAAATATTTTTTTAGCACTGTTTTTGGTAAGCATCTTTCTGGTCTCGGTAGTCCCAATGGTTTCGTTGGCACAGAATTTACCTGCCGGTCAAACAGTGACCCCGTCCATATCTCCTGGTCAAACAGTAACTCCAGCTTCTGGCAACACCTTTACACTCACTAACCCCATCGCCTTCAGAAGCATCTGCGGCCTTATCAAAGCGCTTTTTAACGCCATCCTGCAGATAGGCACACCTATCGCGGTGCTCTTTCTCGCCTATGCGGGTTTTAAATTTATCTTAGCGCGAGGTAACGAGAAGGCGCTTACAGATGCGAAATCGAACCTCATGAATGTGATTATCGGCATCGCTATATTCCTCGGCGCGTGGATATTGGGGCAGATAATTGCCACTACGGTTAACACCATCGCCACCCAATCCGGCCAATCCGGCACAAGCAGTGGCGCCTGCAACTGATATGGGATGCCTCTCACAAAGCGGCGGGTGCACCTTCTCGGCTCTGATAAACCAAGTCGTTGGCCTCTTGGGCACCTTGGTGCCTATCCTCCTAACACTCGCGATGATTGTCTTTTTTTGGGGCCTCGTCCGCTATATCTACGCGGCTGGTAATGAAAAGCAGGTGCTCAACGGGCGCGAGCTCATCACCTGGGGGCTGGCGGCGATTTTTGTCATGTCGTGCATCTGGGGCATCCTCGCGCTCTTTAAGGCCGACATCTTCGGCAACCTGCAATAACCCATTTAACAAGGCCACATTGTCCACAAGCCCCCCTTGTATAGCTTGGGGGCTTGTTACATTAGACAGGTAACAGACTTATTATTTATTGATCCAGTTTCTATCGTATGAAAAAGACAGCACTTATCAGCACTTTACTTATGCTCTTCCCCTCAATTGCGTTCGCTCAGAGTTTGAGCAATGTGCAG
>CAIUOD010000038.1 GCA_903900775.1 Candidatus Adlerbacteria bacterium
TTCAGCAAAGAGCTCGTGTATCACGAGCCGCTCGTAGGAACTCATCGGCTCAAGCTCGACATCGTGTTTAAAAAGCCGCGCGCGCTGCGCAAGCATGCGCGCCTGCGCACGCACCCGCTCCATCTGTTCTTCGTGATAGCCATTTACATCAAGGAGGAATCCCGGCGTGTCTTCGCCAAATTTATTTTCGGCCAAGCGGCGCAGAAGCGTGTTAAACGCGCGCAAATGCTCGCCGCGCGGGCCGATGAGCGCATTGGGGTCTTTGGTGGTGACGGCGATAACCGTGCGATGCCCGCTGGAGAGATCGATGCTCTCCACTGAAGCACCAAAGGCCTCCAGAAGCTCGGTGGCTACTTTCTTGAGGAGTTCGGGATCCATCTACCCACAATACGCATCCTAAGCCCTGCGCGCAACTTGACGAGAGCCCCGCGAGAAACCCTAATGGGCGGCCGTGACGCTCGTGCCTTTAATTTCGCGACGAATAAGCCACTCTTGCCCGAGCGAAACAGCGCTCATGGTAAGTAAATAGAGGCCCATTGCCGAGGGGAAGGCGTAGGAAAGCGCCCCCATCATGGCTGGCATGACATAACGCATGAGTTGCTGTTGCATCCGCATAGCAGCTTCTTTTTCTTTATTACCCACCCCGGGGGTAGGTTTACTTGCGCGCGCTAAAGAGAAAGAGATGACGCCGTATTGCAGGACGCCCACCAGAATCGCGAGGAATATATTGTGCGTGCCAAGCAAATTTAACACACCAAAAAAATTGGTAGCGACGTGTGCGGGAGCCGGGGTAAATGAGTAGAGGAGGGTGGTCGCGATTTTCGGCAACCCCTCACGAAAGAAGGTGTACGAGAGCGCGAAGAATACTGGTAATTGAATCAGGAGTGCGAGAATACTGCCAAAGGGGCGTATTTGGTGCTCCTTAAAAAGCGCCATGGTTCGTTTGGCTTTTTCATCCGGGTTATCTTTATATTTTTTGTTTATCTCATCAATCTCACCCTGGATACGTTGCATGCCCATCTGGGTGCGGATTGAGGCGCTGAACGCCGGGTAGAAAACCAGACGAATAATGAGTGTGAGCGCGATAATCGCCAAGCCCACATCGCCGCCAGGCATAATGCCAATAAGCAAAACGAAGAGGTTGTAAATGGGTTGGACAAGAAAAGTTTGAAACATGGATTAGTGTGTGGGTGGAAATATTTTTTTAGTAATCTCCACTATATCAGTTGCAAAAGCACGAGAGAGTGGCGGGGTGGGGACCTTCTGCACAAACACAACCAGATCACCATGCCCTGAGAGAGGGGAGAGTGCCTGGTAGAGCGCCCGGCGCAGACGATTGCGCGCCACCGCACTCCGGGCCACCTTCTTCGAGACGACCGCCGCCACACGCAGGGCCTCGGGGCCGGAGGCAAACTTAGCGGCGAGCACCCCCGACCGCAATGAGCGCCCCACAGAAAGTACCCGCCGGACATCCGAGGCATTCAGCCGGCGACGCTTGGGGAGCATGGTTAGGCCGAAAGCCGAGCGCGGCCTTTGTGTGCGCGACGAAGAAGCGTTTTGCGGCCCGCAGTAGTGCTTTTACGCTTTAAGAACCCGTGCGAGCGGGCGCGTTTGCGCTTTTTGGGTTTATACGTTTGCGACATGGGTACACTTTAGCGTATCCACAGGTTCTCCACAAGCTGTACACAGGGTTGTCTCTTTTGACGGGGCACCCGTACTCCCGTATCCTGGGGGAGACCACCATGACTACTACTAAAGAACTCTGGGAAAACGCACTGGTAGAACTTGAGCTCAGTATTTCAAAACCGAATTTTAATACGTGGTTTAAAGACACTCATATTGTTCGCATTGAGGATGGCACCATATCGCTCGGCGTCCCTTCGCAGTTTGCTCGCGACTGGCTCTCAACGAAGTTTCACAAAGATATTGTGCGCTCACTGCGCGGGCTCTCCGACTCGGTGCGCGCGGTCGAGTATGTCATCTCGCGTGGCCCGCGGCGCGGAGCAGAGGAAGCGCGTGTAGTACCCGCCGCACCTTCAGAGCTGCCTCTTGAGAGCGTGCATGCCAAATCCAACCTTAATCCGCGATTCACGTTTTCTAACTTAGTCGTCGGGCCTTTTAATGAGCTCGCCCACGCCGCCGCACAAGCGGTCATCCGCCGCCCAGGTGGCGCCTATAACCCACTCCTCGTCTATGGCCCGACCGGTTTAGGTAAAACGCATTTAGTCCAAGCTATTGGCAACCACTTCCGCATCAACGCACCCGAGCGCAAAGTTTTTTACTGCACATCGGAGAAATTCTCGATGGATTATGTTTCGGCATTACAAGGTGGGGGAGAAAAAATCCAACACTTTAAAGAAAAATACCGCCAGTACGATCTCCTCATTATGGACGACGTGCAGTTTCTTGCTGGGCGCGAAAAAATTAAAGAAGAATTCTTCCACCTTTTTAATTTCCTCCACGACAGCAACAAGCAGCTGGTTTTTTCCTGCGACCAGCACCCCAATGTTATCCAAAACCTCGAAGACCGCATTAAAAGCCGTTTCGCGGGCGGCATGATAATCTCGGTGACCCCGCCCGACCACGAGTCGCGCCTCGCTATTGTGCGCTCTAAAGCGGCCATGCATAACGTTATATTCCCCGACGAGGTGCTCGAGTATCTTGCTTCAACTATTGAGGGTAATGTGCGCGAACTTGAGGGTGCGCTTAATTTACTCCTTATCCAGCTCGATGCGCGCGGCGAGTCGCTCACGGTTAATGACGCGCGAGCACTCTTACGTAGTGCGGGTGGTGCGAATAAAAAATCAATCTCTATTCCCGAGGTGGTAAAGACGGTGGCACATTTTTATGGCATCCCCGAAGAAAGTATTTATGAGAAAACCCGCCGCAAAGAGGTGGTGCGACCCCGGCAAATCATTATGTTTCTTCTGCGTGAGGATTTTAAAATATCGTTCCCCACCATTGGCGAAAAACTTGGCGGGCGCGACCACACCACCGTCATACACTCATGCGATAAAATCCGCGGTGATGTGCTTAATGATAGTGTCCTCAACCAAGATCTCCACCAAATCCGCCTCATGTTGAAGTGAGGGGATAAGAAGGGGATAGTGGGTGAAGGAAAGGTGAAGAAAGTTCTTATGAGCGGACCGAAAAAAGTTATCAACAAAACTACACCACCAAACACCATAAAACCAGAAACAAAAAGGGGAAGGAAAAGGCTCGTAACATGAACAGAAAATGAAGTTATTCGAGTAATCCACAAGGCTAATAGTAATAATAAGATTTAAATATGAAATTTGAGACCAATATAGAACAACTCCGAAGTGCTTCAGGAATTTCAGCACGCTTCGCAGAACGAAGAGCGAATTTACCAGTCCTAGGGAGTATTTTAATTGCAGCTGAAGGTGGGCGTTTAGTATTGCGTGCGACTAATCTGGAATGTGGCGTCGAGATTTCGGTGCCGGCTAAAATTGGGGTGGAGGGTGTTGTGGCGGTCCCCGCGCCTATTTTTGCTGGATTTTTAAATAGTGCGCACGGTAAAAACATTTCAGCGGTACTTGAGGGTGGTGTTCTTTTGTTAAAAACAGAGCGCGCCGCCGCTTCAATAAAAACAATTCCCCACGATGATTTTCCCAACCTACCTCGTGTTTCGGCCGAGCGATCGTTCTCAATAAAAGCGGCTGACTTACAACGAGTTCTGCGGAGTGTGGTGCAGTGTGCTTCAACTTCAACGGTTAAGCCCGAGCTTCAGAGTGTTTTGTTGTTTGGGGATGTGGGTAAGCTCGTTGCGGCAGCAACAGACTCCTTCCGTCTCGCAGAAAAAAGCGTCCCACGTCGTGGGAGCTCGGTGGTGTCACCCCTCCTTCTCCCCGCACGCAATGCGGCAGAACTCCTACGGCTCCTGGAAGGGGTTAAGGGCGATGTAGAACTCTACTACAACGACAACCAGCTTTCCGCGCAGCTCGAAGATATTTACTACACCAGCCGGCTTATTGACGGCGCCTTTCCGAATTATCAACAAATTGTCCCTAAGACGTTTGCTACCGAGGCGGTGGTCTTGCGCGAGGATTTTTCTTCGGCGCTCAAATCACTCGCCATATTTTCCGATAAGTTTTTACAAGTTTCGCTCGCGGTTGAGCCGAGTAAAAAAGCACTCCTCCTCTCGGCGCGCAACCCCGACGTGGGTGAGCAGACGAGCACCGTGGTAGCGACTATCCAAGGCGAGGCGGTCGCGCTCTCGTTTAATAATCGCTATCTTGCCGACGGCCTCTCCTCGATTGTGGGGGAGAGTGTGCGGCTCTACTCCAACGGTCCCGGTAAAGCGCTCCTCATTAAAGACGCAGCCGACGAAAGTTTTTTCTACCTCGCAATGCCCATGAACCGGTAGAGAATTACTTTCTATTTATATCCATGTTGTTCGCCCCAGAGTTTGACACCGTAGTCCCAATAACTGAATTGCGAATCGGAGGCGGGGTTTGAAGGGGTGGGGCCTTGGGGATTATTTTTATCAACCCAATAGAGAATGTCGTGGAGCGCGCCATCGGCGCCAGGGTTTTGCCACACCCCATGCATGACGGGTTTCATTTGGCTCTCGTCCACCTCGGTGCGGGTAAAGGTCGCTGTGGGGGTGTTGGCGAGCGCATACTGCATAAATTCGTTCCACATGGGGCCCACAATAAATCCGGACACTTTGTGGACCATCGGCGTATTGTCGTTGTTGCCGACCCACTGGCCGACCACCAGGTTGGGGGTGTAGCCGATAGTCCAGGCGTCGCGGTAATTGTTGGTGGTGCCGGTTTTGACCGCCACATCGCGGCCGGGGAAGGAGAGTAGATCGTTCTCACCGAGCGGCGCGCGCGCGATAGGGTCGGAGAGAACATCGTTTATTTCTTGTGCAATGTTTGCGGGTAGAACCTGGGATCCCGTGGGCTGTGAATTGTCCTCGATAACCTTACCGGTATTGTCGGTGATTTTGAGGATGGGGGTAGGTGGGTAACGCATGCCGTCGGTAGCAAAAACGCCGTAGGCGCTCGTTATGTCGAGCAGTGATACTTCGCCACCGCCGAGCACCAACGTGAGCCCATACTGGGCTTGGTCGCCTTCAAGGTTTACGCCAAGCGATTTAGCGAGCATGAGGGTGTCGTTGATCCCGGCCACATAGAGCACTTTAACCGAGGGCACGTTGATTGACTGAGCGATAGCGTCACGCATGGTCATAGGTCCGCGGAATTTGTTGTCATAGTTCTGGGGTGCGTAGCAGGGCGGGGTGTCGTTCTGGGTGTCCCAAGGCGAACAGGAGGTTGAGAATTGGGTGGGGACGTCATAGACCACGGTGTCGGGGGTATAGCCCTTCTCAAAGGCTTCAGCATAAGCAAAGGGTTTAAAGGTCGAGCCTGGCTGGCGAGGGGCGAGCGTAATATTAAAGTTGCCGTCAATCGAGGTGTCGAAATAGTTACGCGAGCCGACCATGACAAGGATCTGCCCGTTGGTGGGGTCAAGCGCGATCATGCCAGTGTTGGAGGCATTAAACTGCGACTCCTGGGTCGCGGCGTGGCCTTGCACGTCTTCCTCTGCTTTGGTTTGAAGGTTGGCATCCAAAGAGGTGACAACGCTCCAGCCGCCCTGCTCGAGCGCGTCTTGGCCATATTTATTTTGCAAATATTGTTCGACGTAAAAAACGAAGTGCGGCGCAACAATTGACGAAGTGGCGGGCGCAAACGTCACCTGCGCCACTTTGGCGTTCGCCTCTTGGTCGGCGGTGATGTAGCCATACTGATACATTTTATCGAGCACGATGTTTTTACGCGCGTCGAGCGCGGCTTTGTGGGTGCCATAAGGCGAGTAGTAGGTGGGGGCAGGGAGCATGGCGGCAAGGTAAGCGGCCTCGGCGATAGAGTCATCACTCGCGTGTTTATTAAAGAAAGTTTCCGAGGCCGCCTCAACACCATAGAGGTTGCCGCCATAGGGCGCTTGGTTGAGATAGAGCTCGAGTATTTTGTCTTTGCTAAGTGTTCGGGTCAGTTTAAGCGCCAAGACCCACTCCTTAAGTTTCCGGGTAAAAGTTTTATCATTGTTGAGGATGGTGTTTTTCACCACCTGCTGGGTCAAGGTCGAGCCGCCTTGTGAGAGGCCGCCAGAGGTGATGTCGACCCAAATAGCGCGCAGGATAGCGGTCGGTTCAATGCCGATGTCGTGATAGAAGTTCGGGTTTTCTATTGCGAGGGTTGCGTCTTGAACATTGGTGGAGATTTGGTTGAGCGGCACAATGGTGCGCTGGGTGCTGTTGTTGAGGTCGTAAAGTAGCACGGTACCGGTGCGGTCATAGAGCTTGAGCGATTGGTCAACACGGCGGGTCTCAATTGAGGAGAGGTCGGGCGCCGGGAGCGTCGCCGCCCATATAATCGCGCCTCCAACAAGGAGGAGAAAAAGCCCGGCGCACCACAACAAGACGGCGCGCCAGTGAGCGCGCAGAAAACTACGGCCCCTCGAGCGGTTCATGAGGGCTATTCTACCACGCGTGCGGCTGTGCTACAGTATTTTGTATGAACGCGACCCCTATTTCAACCGACGAGAAGGCAATAGATGAATTGCTCACCCGGGGAGTGTCTGAAGTGATTGTCAAAGATGATTTGCATAAAAAACTGCTTTCGGGGCGACAGTTGCGCGTGAAGCTTGGTATTGACCCTACTTCGCCTGACCTTCATCTGGGCCGAGCGGTGCCGCTACTCAAACTCCGCGATTTTCAAAACCTCGGGCACCAGGTCGTTTTTATTGTAGGCGACTTCACGGCGGTTATCGGTGACACTTCCGACAAAGAGGCCGAGCGCCCGATGCTCGCGAAGGAGGTTATAGAAAAAAATAAAGAGCACTACTTTGAGCAGGCGGGTAAAATCCTTGACCTCTCACGGGTCGAGATGCGCTACAACAGCGAATGGTTATCACCTTTAACCTACCGAGAGATTGGCGAGCACGCTGACCTTTTCTCGGTTGCCGATTTTATTGCACGCGAAAATATTGCCAAGCGCCTCACCGCAGGGAAGCGGGTTTCTCTACGAGAACTGCTCTACCCGCTCATGCAGGGCTACGATAGTGTCATGGTTGAGGCCGATGTCGAGCTTGGCGGTACCGATCAAAAGTTCAATGTCCTGGCTGGCCGCCCCCTACAGCAGCATTTTAATCAAGAACCGCAGAATGTGGTGCTGGGGCCACTCATCGACGGCCTCGACGGAGCCAAAATGAGCTCGAGCCGCGGCAACACCATCGCGCTCACGGCCGAGCCGAGCTATATGTATGGCCAAGTGATGAGCATGAACGACGCGTTGGTGGTTAATTATTTTGAAGTATGCACGCGCTTGCCCATGAGTGAAGTTGAAGAAATCAAAAACGCGCTCGCTGGCGGTGCCCTACATCCCAAAGATGCCAAAATGCGCTTAGCTCGTGAGATTGTCGCGATGTATCACCGTAAAGAAGCGGCACAAAAAGCCGAAGAAGACTGGACTAAAACTTTTAGCGAGGGCGGCGTGCCGGAGAGTGTTGACCAAATGTCTATCCAGCGGGGCGGCACTTACGCCATGGCGTTAGAAAGCCTCGGTGAGTCAAAGAGCGAGTTGCGTCGCCTCGCAGAGGCGGGGGCCATTTCGGAAGTTAGCGGTGAAAAAATAATAGATCTCAACAAATCAATTGAGCGGGATATAGTATTGCGCATCGGCAAGCACCGCTTTTTAAAGATTGTCGTCAAATAAAAAAACCCGCCTCGCTGGCGGGATTTTTTATTATAGTTCTTCTTCGTCTGGCTCGGCTTCCTCTTCAGGCTCTTCCTCTTCCTCCTCTTCAGGTGAGTCTATCGCCCCGTCGTCGTCGAGCAGATTTTCTTCCAAAAACTCATCGCGCATACTGCTTTGTTATTACCGATTAATATAATTTATGCTCGTAACACTCGAGTTGTACCAAACCTATTAATCTTTGCAACTCCACCTTGCTAGCTCTGTGGATAAATGCGCAGCGATGCCAGGCAGGTGAGCCCGACCGCGATGGCATCCATTTCGTCGTCCAGCCGCTTTTTTACTCCCACCTTTGCGGCTGGCAAGGCCACTAGATGCGGCACCATGGCCGCCACGGCATGCTTGTCGCTCTGGCCATAACCAGTGACGGCTATTTTGACCTGGAGCGGTGTGTAGTGATGGACGGGCAAACCTTTCGCGGCGGCGAGATAGATAAGCATGCCGCGCACCTCGGCAACCTGCATCGCTGTTTTTACATTTTTAGCAAAATACAAATCCTCAAGCGCGACTGCCTCCGGCTTCCATTTTTTTAAAAGCTTTTCTACCTCGCGCCCAAGCGAGGCCAAACGCTCGGGGAAGGGGAGCACGGCGTCCGAGCGCAGGCAGGCAGAATACAAAAGTATGTCTGTACCTTTAACCTTCTCCACCACTGCGGCGCCGAGCCGCTCAAACCCTGGGTCAAAAGCTAAAACGCGCATACTCAAGCGGCGTTGGTGTAGACCTCGCTCACGTCGTCGTGCTCCTCGAGCTCGTCAATAAGCTGTGCGAGTTTCTCCAAATCTTCGTCGGGTAATTCAATCGGCGACTGTGCCTCAAGCTTGCCCTCGGTATTTTTCTGGAATGCCCACAGAGCCGAGCCAGGTGCCGCCAAGCTGCCGCCATTATGACTCAAGATAAACTTAATTTCTTGCGCGGTGCGATTGCGGTTGTCGGTATAGCCCTCGACGATAATCGCCGCGCCGCCCGGGCCGTAGCACTCATAGACAACCTGCTCAAGTTCCTCGCTGGAAGCCGAGGCCTTGGTGATGGCGCGCTCGATGTTGTCGGCTGGCATGTTCTCGGCGCGCGCCTTCTCAATCGCCACGCGCAAACCCGGTGCGTTTTTGTCGCCCTTGGCTTTTTTGGCCTCGACGGTAATAAAGCGCACCAATTTTGAAAACACCTTGCTCTTGCGCGCGTCGGTGCTCGCTTTTTGGTGTTTAATTTTGCTCCATTTATTGTGGCCGGACATATACCGAAACTATACTCGCGAGTTTGAAAAAGGAAAGAGCCCTTAAAAAACCTTCAATGAGATTTTTGTATCAGAAAAATCGTTAAAGGTTATTTGGTACATTGTGATGATGTTATCTTCTGGGCCGTTCTTTATTCTTCGAACGGCTTTTGAAGGGAATAAACAATGATTGCCTTTAATGTTTACCACCCAATCGCCAGCAGTTACCCCTTCTTTTGGGACAGTCCATTCCCCAAAACCAAGTTGCCTTATCAAAGTTTCTCCAACGTAGCACCCATAGCCAGTACCAATGAGATTTGCCATTTGATCAGTCAGGGCACCGGCTTTGAATTTTTCATGATATGCGGCAAGTACTTTCTCCACCCCTTCGATACTTTCGTGTGAATAATCCAAAGTTATGCCAAAAGACTTTGCATCCTCAACAGCGCCTTGTACAAGCTTTTCTATATCTTGGAGCGTGTCGTGATTTTCCATATTTTTATTATAGCAACTTTCCAGTTAAGTCTTCAGGTGGCTCTTTGCCGACGTGCTCGTAGGCCGCGCGGGTGGCGACACGGCCGCGCGGGGTGCGTTCGATGAGGCCAAGTTGGAGGAGAAAAGGTTCATGGACTTCAGAAAGCGTCGCCGGCTCTTCCGAGAGTGCTGCGGCGAGCGCCGAGACCCCGGCCGGGCCGCCGTTAAAACGCTCGATAAGTGCCAAAAGTAATTTCCTATCGAGTGGCGTCAAACCCAGTTCATCCACCTCGAGCATGCCGAGCGCGGCCGAAACGGAATCTTTTGAAAGAGGAGCGCGTTTGAGCTGTGCCCAGTCGCGTGCGCGTTTGAGTAGATAGTTGGCGGTGCGTGGTGTCGAGCGGCTGCGCTTGGCAATCTCATTGATGGCATCGGGCGATATTTCAACCCCAAGGATACCGGCAGAGCGTTTAACAATGCGCGCGATATCGTCATGCGAATAAAACTCAAGGCGGAAGGTCCCGCCCGAGAAGCGCGAACGCAGGGGCGCCGAGAGATCGGCCACGCGCGTGGTGGCGGCCACCAAGGTGAAGGGCGGTAGGGGCAGGTCGAGCGTGCGGGCCGAGGGGCCTTTGCCGATGATGATGTTGAGCACCCCGGACTCCATCGCAGGGTAGAGGACTTCTTCAATGGCGCGCGAGAGGCGATGGATCTCGTCGATAAAAAGGATGTCGCCCGGCCCCAGGTTGGTGAGGAGTGCTGCCAGATCGCCCACACGCTCGAGAGCCGGCCCCGAGGTGGCTCGGAGTGCCCCGCCCAGCTCGTGGGCGATAAGGTGCGCCAGCGTGGTCTTGCCGAGCCCCGGGGGCCCATAAAAAAGGACGTGCTCGGGTGGAGTGCCGCGCTCCTTGGCGGCCGTGATGAGAATGTGGAGGTTGTTTTTTATAGCTTCCTGGCCGACATATTCGTCCCAGGAGGAGGGCCGGAGCGTTTGATCAAGAAAGACCGGCGCCTCAAGGGCTTCTTCGGAAGGTCCTTTCATTTCTTTTGGGGCGCTTGACATAAAAAATATACCATGCTAGGTTATTAGGAGCGCTCCATCGGGGGCCTTTTTGTTTACTTTGAGTTGGGAAGAGTATACCTTCAAGCAATACGGCCCGCCCGGGTTCTGGATGCTTACTAAGGACGCGCCGGCCTCATGTTTTATACATCGTTGCGGGCGCTATCCTCAAGTTTGACATCCGCTTCTTCGCTTGCGAAGTTGGGTATTGCTTGGCGGTATACTCCTTCAAACTTGTTTACTCTGTCGAACTCCTTCAACTCTACACCCGCCGCTTTTGGGTGCAATGTTGACGAGCACTAACTTTATTGCTCCTCACTCATCCTAAATCAACAACGCGCGAGAGCTCCTCGAGTGAGGTGATGCCTAAGAGGACTTTCAGCGCGCCATCCTCCTGCATGGTGGGGAAGCCCTGCGGGCGAGCGGCCGCGAGCACCTCGCGGCCGCTCGGCTTCGTGCGCAGCACCTCTTCTATTTTTGCATCCATAAAAATACATTCAAAGATACCCACGCGGCCCCGGTAGCCGCGGCCGTGGCACTCGGGGCAGCCTTCGGGCTTGGCGTCGTACACGGTGAATTCTTTTTGATTTACATTCGCGCTTGCGGGCACCAGCGATCGATCAACGATTGAGGCGAGATGTCGCCCTACTATTTCTTGCTCGGGTGCGCTCGCGGGTCGCGAAGTGCGGCATGCGGGGCAGAGTTTGCGCACGAGGCGCTGTGCCATCGCGGCGTTAATGGCCGAGCTCAAGACTTTTTCGCTGACGCCCAGGTCGATAAGCCGAGGGAAGGAGCCCGCGGCGTCGTTGGTGTGGAGCGTCGAGAAGACGAGGTGCCCGGTGAGCGCGGCGTTAATGGCCGTCTCGGCCACCTCGCCGTCTCTAATCTCGCCAACCATGATGACGTCGGGGTCTTGTCGGAGCGCCTCGCGCAGGGCGAGCGCAAAGGTGTAATTCTTTTTATCCACTTGCGTTTGCACAATACCCTGGAGGTGATACTCGACCGGGTCTTCAATCGTGATTATTTTTGTCCCCGGCACATTCACCTTGCGCAAGAAGGCATAGAGCGTCGTGGTTTTGCCGGCGCCGGTCGGGCCGGTAGTCAGCACCATGCCGTTGGGTTTTGCAATTTCTTTCTCGATACGTTCGCGTAGCTTGGGCGCGATACCGAGCTCGTCGAACTGCACTGCGATTGAGGCTGGGTTGAGCAAGCGCATCACCATGGTCTCGGCGTAATTGTCGGGCAGGATCGAGGCGCGTATTTCGATTTCTTCGCCGCGCACTTTGATGCTGAAGCGCCCGTCCTGGGCGAGGTTGGTGATGTTGAGCTTCATTCCTGAGAGGAGTTTGAGTCGCGAAAGCGCGAGCCGATAGGTCTCTTGGTCGAGGTCGAGCACGTCCACCAGGATGCCGTCGAGCCGGTAGCGCAGGCGCACCGAGGCCTCTTGCGGTTCAAAGTGGATGTCCGAGGCACTCAAGGCGAGCCCGCCGGCCAGCACTACCTCCAAAATGCGGGTGACGCGGTAGGTGCGCTGCATCGAGACCGCCTCTCCAATCAGTTTTTTAATATCGTCCGTCGTTTTGATAGCTGCGAGCAACTCTTCGATAGCGGCGGGGGTCAAACTGAAGACGCCCGCGTGGCTCTCGGTCGCGTAGGAAAGGTCGGCGTAGCGAGAGAAGGCGCGCTTGAGCGACTCCTGCGAAACCATGAAGACGTTCGGTGTGAAGCCGCGCTCAACTAATCCTGCGAGCAGTGCCTTAACTTTAGGGTTCTCTGGCGCGCGGGCGGCGACACTCAAGCGTTTGCCGACCATACCAAAAACGGCCGCCTCGGTTTCGCGCGCCTCGGCCTCCGGCACGAGGCGCAGCGCGTCGGTGTTGATAGCCACGAGTGAGAGATCGACATACTCGACGCCATATTTATGCGAGAGCATTTGCGCCAGCGACTCTTCTTCGCGCTTTTTGAGAAAATCGACGCGCTTTTCTTGTTCGGCATCGGCAAAGACCACCATTCCTCTATTGTACACCGCGTTTCGGTATTATTTGTTACACTGCCGGCATGGAGAGAGTTGCGCGGGCCGATCTTGAAGTGTTTGCGAAGAGGGTGCTCGCGCGCGTCGCGGGAGATTCGCTCAACAAAAAAGATGGCGCAACTATTATCGCGCTCGAGGGTGATTTAGGGGCGGGCAAAACAACCTTCACCCAGGCACTCGCGCGAGTGCTCGGTATTGAAGAGGCAGTCCAGAGCCCGACGTATGTGTTGATGCGGAGCTACGAGCTCAAAAACTGCCCGTTTGCTACACTGGTGCACATCGACGCCTACCGGCTCGAGAGTTCCGATGAGTTTAGAGCACTCCTGCCAAGGCAGGCAGGCAAACCGAATTTTTTGCACGATCCTAAGACGCTGGTTCTCGTTGAGTGGCCCGAGCGCCTCGCGGGCGTACTCCCGCCACCCGACCTCACCCTGCGATTTTCTTCAGAAGGGGCCTCCGCCGCAGAGCGGTATATTGAAGTGATATGAAGTCTCAAAAACGCTTAGTTATTCTCGACACCCACGCGATTTTACATCGCGCGTATCATGCTCTGCCGGATTTTTCGTCCAGCAAGGGGGAACCCACTGGTGCGCTCTACGGGCTCATCTCGATGCTGGTCCGGATTATCGCGGACTTGAAGCCCGACTACATTGTGGCGGCCTTTGATTTACCCGGGCCGACCTATCGCCATGTGGCCTACGAAAAGTACAAGGCCCAGCGACCGCAGGCCGAGGACGATCTGGTTGCGCAGATTAAACGCTCGCGCGATGTGCTCGATGCCTTTGGCATCCCGCGCTACGAATGCCCGGGTTTTGAGGCCGACGACGTGATCGGCACTATTGTCGAAGAATTGTCAGTTAATAATGCGAAAAAAAATAAAGACAAAAAAGAAACCGAGGGAGTAGATATCGTCATTGCCTCCGGCGACATGGACACGCTCCAGTTGGTGGATGATAAACGCGTGCAGGTATTTATGCCCAAGAAAGGTCTTTCAGAAACCGTTTTATATGACGAAAAAGGCGTTGAAGAAAAATACGGCTTCGGGCCGAAACTCGTGCCCGACTACAAAGGCCTGCGCGGCGACCCATCGGACAATATCCCCGGTGTGTTGGGTGTGGGCGACAAAACTGCGACTGTGCTTATCGCGACGCTCGGCTCAATAGACGAAATTTATAAAGCGCTCAAAAAAGATCCTAAAAAAGCCGTCGCGGCCGGGGTCAAAGAGGGGATGATTAAAAAGTTGCTCGAGCAGGAGGAAATGGCACGGTTCTCTAAAATGTTGGCCGAGATTCGTCGTGATGCGCCGATTGATTTTAAACTCCCCGAGAAAGAGTGGCGTGCGGCTGTCGACCCCGAGCGCGTTCTAGCGATGCTCGCCGAATTCGACTTTCGCTCTCTGATGCCGCGAGTGAAAGATATGCTAAGTGGGGGCTCTGGAAGCGACTCCAACGGAAACTCCTCTCAAAAAGTCCTCGGTTCTCCCTCGCCCGCCGTTACGGCGGACTTCGGGCCAGACTTTTCTCAAGAAGTTTCCGTCTCCGCCGATACGAATCAAAATATTCCCGAGGAAGAACTCGAAAAAGCGCAATTGGCAGTGTGGGTGCTCGATTCGGGTGTTACCAAGCCGACGTTTGAGGATGTGTGCCGCGTCGGGAAGAGCGATGATTTCAACACCGCATTTAAAAATCTCCTACAAGAAATCAAAGAAAAAGAACTTTCGTTTGTGTACGAAAAAATTGAATTGCCGCTCGTGCCGGTCTTGCGGCGCATGGAGCGTCGCGGGGTCAAAATAGATAAAGCATTTTTAAAACAACTCTCGGGCGACTATGGCAAAGAGCTCGCGAACATCGCCGGGCGTATTTATGCCGCCGCTGGCTCGGAGTTTAATATCAGCTCACCTAAACAACTCGGCGTAGTCCTCTTTGACACATTAGGGCTTGCCGCGAAGAACCAAAAAAAGACGGCCGGTGGCCAGCGCTCCACCCGCGAGTCAGAACTCGAGAAGCTCAAAGACGCGCACCCTATCGTTGCCGATATTTTGGCCTACCGCGAACTTTCAAAACTTCTTTCAACCTATATCAATGCCATCCCCGAGCTTCTCGATGGAGAAGACCGCCTCCACACGCACTTCATCCAGGCGGGCACGACTACGGGGCGCATCGCCTCACAGGATCCGAATCTTCAAAATATTCCCATCAAGACTGATCTCGGCCGCGCCATCCGCCGCGCCTTTGTGGCAAGCCCTGGTATGCGGCTGGTCTCGTTCGATTACTCGCAGATAGAATTGCGCATCGCGGCGCTCCTCTCGGGAGATGAGGCACTTACCGATATTTTTAAAAATGGACGCGATGTCCATCGTGAGGTGGCGGCGCGCGTTTTTCACGTCGGCGTGGAAGAAGTCACTTCGACCCAACGCCGCGCCGCAAAAGTCATCAACTTCGGCATTCTCTACGGCATGGGGGTGAACGCTCTGCGTGAAGCTTTAGGCTCGACGCGCGCCGAGGCGCAAGAATTTTATGATCAATACTTCGCGGCCTTTCCGCGGCTCGCGGAGTATATCGAAGAAGTTAAAGCCGATGCCGCCCGTGAGGGTTTTACCAAGACGCTTTTCGGCCGCCGGCGCTACTTCGAGGGTATTCACTCAAGCATCCCGTATGTGCGCGCGAGTGCCGAGCGCATGGCCATCAACGCGCCGATGCAGGGCACCCAGGCCGACCTGGTGAAACTCGCGATGATAGAAATTAATGAGTGGCTCGCGAAAGAAAATCTTCTCGAGGAGGTGCACCTGCTCCTCACGGTGCACGACGAGTTGGTATTTGAGGTCGTAGAAAAAAATATTTCTCATTGCGCGCCAATGTTTAAAAAAATAATGGAAAGCATTCTCCCCGAGAAAGAGCGTCACGGCATACCCATCACGGTTGAGGGGAAGTCGGGCCCAAATTGGGAGGAGATGGAGCCGCTGCCGGCAAACTAAGTAAGTATGTTGAGCGTTATTATCGGCAGTGCAAAAATTTCGGGAGCCGAGGATCTCGCCTGGGACGCAATATCGGCCGAGGAACTCGCCGCAATGGCGGGGACGCCCTCGCTCTTGGGGGATGCAAAAAAATATCTCCTGCGCGGGGCGCTCGCAGGGGAGCGTGGAGGAGATTTTTTAAGTATGGCGAAGGTGCTGGCTATCTCGCCGCACCTGTTTGTTTTTGAAGAAGAAAAATTGCTCAAAGCGCCCACACTCGTGCTCGAGAAGGCGGGGGCATTGATTGAGGAGCACAAAGTAAAGAGCACAAAAAAAGAATCGGCTGGTGGTTTTGACCCATTCGGTCTTACTGCCGCACTCGCCGCACACGATCGCAAGCGATTGTGGCTCTCGCTCACCAAAGCCTTTCGTGCAGGAGAAAAACCCGAAGCTATAGCGGGCCTTTTGGGTTGGAAGGCGCGCCAAATGAAAAGTGCGGGGCTCTCGCGCGCGCTCGTTTCTCTCTATCACGATTCACATCGCGGCGCGGGCGATCTCGAATTACTACTTGAACGTTTCGCCCTGACGCTGTAACGTATCCCTATCCGCCCATAGCTCAGTTGGTAGAGCAGCTCCCTTTTAAGGAGACGGTCCCAGGTTCGAGCCCTGGTGGGCGGACAGATTTTGCAGGAAACAATTAATCCACCGAGAGCATTTTGGAAGGGGAGTGGTGGCCGTTTATAATGCGCACCTTTTTTAGCGGGACGCCAAAGTGCGCGGCAATAATCTCCATCACGCGGCGGTTTGCTAAATTTTGCTCGGCTTTTTGCACAATCGAAATAGCAAAGCGATTTTCGGAAAGCATTGCCACTTCTTCCCGCTTGGCTCCCGCGCGAACGCGGACTTTGATGTACATATTGAAACGATAGCATGCGCCGGGCACTAAAATAAAAAAGACAGAGCCGTCGGGAGTTCCCGACGGCTCTCGCGCCCGAACCATCTTTAGTGCCCGAATGCGGGGAGCACAGCAGTATCGGCCTTTTTTATATTTCCGTTGGCTGCGCGCTCCTTATCCACCACAACGATGAATGTCCGGGTGGCCTCGTCGTACCAGCAGTCGCTAAGATAGTAAGCGATGCTGTTGTTGTTGAGAGCCGCGTCGCCCAAAGCACGGCAGAGCTGCGTCTTGATTGATACGCCGGGCTTGGCGGCTTTGAGGCCGTCGGCGTCATTCTCGGTGAGCTCGAGAACAATCCTGCCGTCCTTCCGACCGACTTGATACATCCTATCGCCCACATCGGGGGCAATAGTGACCGTTTCTTCGTTAAGTTTTGCCATGCCCGCCTCCCTGTTTACGTTATGCGCCCAAGACCGCGCTGGGGTAATTAATACACCAGTTTTAATGAAAAGTCCAGAGTCCGGCTATTTACCCCGGGCTAGTTTCTAGAGCGGTAGATCGAAAGCAAAGGCGCCTGCGCCGGTCATGAGGAGCGCGAGGCATATAAGCGCCACGAGCGCGTAGGTTGAATGGGCTAAAGGCCCGAGCGCGCGCAGGCCACGGCGCATAATAAGAATCTTTAAGCAGATGATGAGGCCGAGGAGTGCAGCAATTTGTGTCCAAAAACCAAAGAAGAGCCCCAGCGCGATTACTATTTCTACAAGCAGATAGAGCGGCAAAATAATTTTCACCACGCCGCGCGAGAGGATCGGCGTGAGTTCATTCGCCACTTCAGCGCGATGTTTGAGATGGAACCATGAAAGATAAAAGAATATGCACGAGGCGCCGAGTCGTAGCAGGGTGAATGCCAAGAAATGATAATCGAGCAGTGAAGGGAAGGGGTTAAGCATATAGTTTTTAATTAGTTTGATTATTTTGTGACGAACTTGGCGAAACAAAGAGCCCTTGTCCGCTCATCCGTGCCTGTTCGGGGCCGCCCCGCACCCACCACAAGGCAAAGAGAACGACGAGGAGCACTACGATAAAAATAACCGGCTCCCAAGGATTAGCAGGCGCTGGTTTTGGAGGAGGCATACTCCTATGCTAGCGCGCGGGAGCACTCTCCGCCAGCAACTTATCCAGCTCTTCTTCGGCAATTTTTCTGTCACTCCATGGCATTTTACTGCCGTGCGGCCCCATGATGAAGGGGTCGGTGCCCTTGCCGGTGATGAGGACGGCTACGCCCTGGTCGCCCCCGGCCCCCTCGAGAGCCCGTGCCTCTTTAAGTGCCGCCCCAATGGCGGCGCGCCGGTCGAGCACGATGCGCGGCTCATGTTTCTTGAACCCCTTTGCTATTGCCTCAACTATTCCGCGTGGGTCTTCGTCGTAGGGGTCTTCGTTGGCGATAATAGTCACCTCGCAAAGTTCATCGGCAATGGCGCCCATCTGCGGGCGCTTCCACTGGTCGCGACCGCCGCCGGTCGAGCCCATGACGCAGACGAGTTTGTTTTTAGGGTGATAGGTCTCAAGCAGGGCGCGCAGTGAATCGGGGGTGTGCGCGTAGTCGATTATCACCGCGAATTTCTGCCCGCGCTCCACGCGCTCGGCGCGCCCCAGAACCGGGCTCACATGTTCAAGCGCATGCTTCATTATCAGTCGCGACACCCCCATCGCCTCGCCGAGCGCAAGTGCCGCCAGCGTGTTTTTGAGATTAAACAGCCCAGGTAAGGGTACCGTGAAGAGCTCTCCGCGCCGCCAGACAAAGCGGATACTCTGGTCGTCGGCGGTGTAGGGCTCGGCATCGGCGAGCGAGAACGGCACTTTTGCCTCGACCTCGGCCGCTAAAAACTGCTCGCCGTAGGTGTCATCGGCATTGGCGATGACGTATCGCGGCCGCTTGCGGGAGTGCTCGAGCGCACGGGCGAGCGAGAGCTTTGCCGCCGCATAATTCTCGATGCCACCGTGGCTCTCGAGGTGCTCGGGCTGGAGATTGGTGAAGATGAGCGCATCGAGCTCGATGCCGCGATGGCGATATTGGCGCGCGCCTTCTGAAGTCATCTCGATGACCGCGTGGGTCGCTCCCGCGTCAACCGCCTTGCGCAAAAATTGCTGGAGATAGGCGTGCCCCGGCATCGTCATTTTAAAAAGATTAGGGTGGCTATCCTCGCCGATGGCGAAGCGGATGGTCGAGGCGAGCGCTACTTTGTGGCCTGCCTCGGTCAGTATTGTGCGTACGAGCTCGCAGGTGGTCGATTTGCCCTTGGTGCCGGTTATGGCCACGACGAAAAGTTTGCGAGAAGGGAAGCGATAGAAAAGCGCGCCTCCATAGGCGAAGGCGAGGTGGTACCAGGCAAGCAATTTTTTAGGGATGAATCTTCTCATGGTAGTGTAGCGGCTCCTTTGCCGCCGCTTAAGTATTGGAGCGCGGCCGAGAGTCGCGAACGCATCTCTACAATGTCGGGGCGGATCTCTTTAAGCGCTCGGCGGCCCTCGGCGGCACTGTAGCCGAGAACCATGAGCGCATCAAGCACGTCGCTGTCGCCCTCATTCGCGCGCGCGACGGGGGAAGTGTCGCTTTTAATTGTCTCGCCCATTTTGTCGCGCAACTCCACGACGATGCGCTCGGCACTTTTCTTGCCGATGCCAAAGACTTTGGTGAGCGCCGAGGCGTCGCCGCGCGCGATAGCGCGCGCCAGAGTCGGCACGTCGGCAATATCACAAACACCGAGCGCGGTTTTGGGGCCGATACCCGAGACGCTACACAGGAGTTTAAAAAAATTGAGTTCGTTTTGGGTAGGGAAGCCGTAGAGGTCGATAGCGTCCTCGCGCACCGCGGTGTGGATGAAGAGCGAGACCTCGGGCGAGCCCGAAAGTAGCAAGAGTGTGCCGGCCGGCACTTTGACCGCATAGCCCACTCCATGCACGTCGACGAGCGCGACACCGTCACCCGCTGTGCCTGCAAATCGCCCCGTGAGCTTGCCTATCATACGAAATAGTGTACTATCTCCGCATGGCAATCACCACATCTGCTAAGAAGGCCCACCGCCAATCCCTGCGCAAAAAGGCTATGAACGACGCTCGTCGCGAGGCTATGCGCGGCGCCCTTAAGGTAGCCCGCTTGGCCCCGAAGGGCGACAAGAAGGCACTCTCCGCGGCCTACAAGGCAATCGACAAAGCGCTCAAGCGCGGCATTCTCCAAAAAAGCACCGCCGCCCACCGCAAGGCCAAAGTCTCAAAACTTTTGAAGGCGTAGTTGCTCGCACATTTGTGGTGCTCCCGGCAGGAATCGAACCTGCATCGCCTCCTTCGGAGGGAGGCGTCCTATCCATTGAACGACGGGAGCGTGTTTTAGACCGTCTCTATCTTACACCTTTGTGGTCACGAATAATTCTTCGCCGTCGCTCAGAATTTTCTCGACCCCGGCTCGCGGTTTCGCCTGCTGGCGAAACATCGCTCCGCCTGGCACCAAGCGCAAAATGCGCCGCAGGGCGCATTGTTGCTATAGCTTGGTGCCCCCGGCAGGAATCGAACCCACATTGCATCCTCCGCAAGGATGCGTCCTATCCATTGAACGACGAGGGCGTACCAAATAAAACTACGTTAAAAGAGGCAGCAAGTAAAGCGTCAGCGAGCGGGCGGTTATAAACCCAAGAGCTCGGCGAGATATTCGCTCAAGTGCGGCTCTTGTTCTTCTTCGGGGATATATTGCAAAAGATATTGTCGCACCGAGGCGCCGTGGTTGGCATCGTCCAAGGGTACGGTGTGGCGCGGCAAAACGAGGCCTTGGGTCGCAATGAAGAGCCGCGGCGCGCGCTCGCCGAGGAGCTCGTGATCCTCAACCCAAAACGAGTGGATGGCGCGGTAGGGGTAGAGCGTCCCGTCCATCGTCACGCCGCGCTTATCAAGTTTCACTTCGTGCTCGCGGGGGCCGCGCGCGGCCAGGATGCCGATGGAGGCGCCGCCCACTATTAAAATAACTGCCAGAAGATAGTTGGCAAAATAAATAGAGAGCGCGGCGCCGAGGATGGCGCCAAGCCCCAGCGCCCAGTACCAGTCGGCCGAGCGTTCTTTATGCTCGTGAGTGAGCACGTGCCAGACGATTTCGCCATTCATCTTCTCTCAATTATCGCACGGATTTTTGCTATCGGAAGAGTATTTGCACCCAGCCGTTGTCGCCGAGGGAGAAGGGGATCGTCGTCCACTGATCGGGCAAGAGGCCGATTTCGGTTGAGGTCGAGTCGTCCGAGGAGCTCACGCTGTAGCCGAAGCGGTGTCGATGGCCGCCCAAGCTGTAGTCACCACTGCTGGTGGTCTCCGCGGGGGCCGCCGTGCGCAAGACAGTGAAGCCGGAACCACTATTCAGAGCCGAGGCATCCGCCAAGATTGTCTGGCCGTTGGCCGCCATACTCAACTTTTGCGCGCCAGCGCTCGCGATATTTTCGGTGGTGCCGTCAGCCGTAGTGTAGGCGTTTTCAAAAGTGACCGAACCGAAGTTGTCGAGCGGCAGATAGCCAAGCATATTCCCCGTGCCGCCGATGGGCATCTCTTCAATCCACTCGGCCGACGTATGTGAAGAGTTATAGGTGAGCGTCGTTTGATAATTTTGCCCCGTCGTATTGTTATGGAAGGAGAGCCCCCACTGCCCGGGCTTGCGCTCGGCCAAAGAGACCGTCACCGAGTCGCCAGCCGAAACCCCAAGCGGTATAGGCTCTAGAACATCCGGCAGTGTCTCGACCCAGGCCTGGTAGGAGACTTGCCCATTTTGTGCAATGGCTTGGGTCCCGGCTTGTATGAGATCGCTCGAGCTCACGCCACCGATACCGACCCACGTAGCGTCGGCCGATGCCGGAGCAGAGCCTGAAGAGGAGTCGCTCGCGACGGTCGGCACCACCCAAGAGGCCCCGACCGCTGTGTAATTAGTATTTGTTTTATCGGCGACGTAGCCAGCCCAGTTGGCCGAGAGATTGTTGCTAATAGGCGCCTCGGGCGCTACCGAATTTGCACCTGGATTTCGGGCTAAGTCTGCGGATGAGGTCGAAGTGCTTCGATATGCAATGGTGGGGTGAGAAGTATGGGAAGCAGGAGAGATAGCCGCGTTTGCCGAGTTCCCCATGACGGGGCCACCCACCAGCAAGCCGCCCAGAAGTGCCACGCCAAGCAACGCATGTTTCCCATAGATCATACTTGTGTATACGAGGACGATAATTCTCGTGGCGCGCAAAAATTCGCGAAACCAAAGTTCGCCTGAAGGCTTCAGATTTAAAAAAGTGAGAAAAGGTGCTATATACTATTGCTTCATGGATACTTCAAAAAAGATATCGCTCGCCGTTTTATGTATCGATTATCGGATTTGGCCACAGGCACTCCCGCTCCTTAAGGGTAAATATGGCGCGTTTGATTTAATAGCAATGGCTGGTGCTTCTAAAAACTTAGTTTCGCCCGCGGCAGAAGGGGATAGAATAGTTCTGTTAGAAAATATCGCGACCTCAATCCGTCTCCATAACCCCGCGGTACTCATCCTCACCAATCACCTCGACTGCGGCGCCTATGGCGGCAGTAAAAAATTCTCCTCGCGCGAAGAAGAAATCGCCTTCCATCAGAGCGAACTTCAAAAAGCCAAAGCAGTCGTCAACGAAAAATTTCCCGAGCTTCCGGTCATCACCGAGCTTTTATTGATGGAGGAGGGGAATGTATCTCTAATGTAATTGCGGCATCCTGCAAAAAATATATCCCCTGACGGAGATTATTTTTGCGGAGAGGGTGAGATTCGAACTCACGGTGGAATTTCTCCCACGCCGCATTTCAAGTGCGGTGCCTTAGACCACTCAGCCACCTCTCCAGGTACTCGAACATAAAAACGATACACTTTTTAGCCGTAATCCGCTATGCTTGAGGCATGAGCTATCTCGGGATTGATTATGGCACCAAGCGCATCGGCGTGGCCTTCTCGAGCGAAGACAATTCGCTGGCCTTCCCGCTTAAGATTGTCGCGGCAGGCAACGGTGCGGTGGGGGAGATTGCGGCTATCGCACGCGAGCGCGGCGCGGGGGAGATTGTGGTCGGCGAGTCTAATGACTTTGCCGGCAAGCCCAACGCGGTGATGAAAGAAATACATGCTTTTGCCGAGGCGCTTAAAGCTGAAGGATTTGTCGTGACTTTTGAGCCGGAGTTTTTGACCAGCGCTGCCGCTTTGCGCGGGCAAGAGGCAGTCGAGAAACATTTGGATGCTTCGGCGGCGGCGCTGATATTACAGAGTTTTCTTGATAGAATGAAAAACCATGGATAAAGTCTCAATTGATGAATTTAAAAAAGTAGATATCCGCGTCGGCGAGATCCGTTCGGCCGAGAAGGTCGAGGGCGCCGATAAACTCTTGCGGCTTGTTGTAAATTTTGGCCCCGCCCCCGAGGGGGATTCGGTAGGAAAAGATGACGAGCGCCAAGTGGTCTCGGGCATCGCGCCCTACTTCTCCGACCCGGACGCTCTGGTGGGGAAGCGCTGTCTCTTTGTCGCCAATCTTGAATATCGAACGATCCGCGGCCTCGAGAGCCAGGCGATGATTATGGCGGCAGGTGGCGACCCGCTACCTGATGGAACTGTCGGCCCGCTCTATTTGTTTGAGACAACGGCCCAGCCTGGTTCGCACGTGCGCTAGAAATATGTTCACACTACTCACCAAATATCGGGATAGAAGCTGGCAATGGTTTACCCAAAAAGCCGCGAGCCCCTATGCACTAGGATGGCTCGCCGTTATGGCCTTCACCGACGCGATCTTTTTCCCGATCGCGCCGGAGGTTTTTTTGGTCGCGCTCATGCTGGCGCACCCCAGCCGATGGCGGCAGTATCTCCCCGTCGCGATCATCTCAAGCGCGCTGGGTGCCACGGTGGGTTATTTCATCGCCAACACACTCTTTGCCCAGTTTGGCGATCCAATCCTGCATTTTTATGGTCTACAAAAAGCCTTCTTCCTCGCGCGGCATGCCATCGGGGGCCACGTCTTCCTCACGATGATGTTTGCCTCGTTCACGCCTATTCCCGATAAAGTTTTTATCTATGCGGGCGGATTTCTTGGCGCGCACTTTGTGCCCTTTATCACCGGCTATGTGCTGGGGCGCGGCGCGCGCATGGCGATTATTTGTTATCTCACCGGGCGCTTCGGCAAACGGACGCTCGAACTTATCGACGAATATCTACTCGCGGTCGGGGTGCTCCTCCTCGCGTTTTTAGCGTTGTATGGTATCGTTCATTGGCACCTCTTGGCGTGGTTTTGAAGGTTAGAACCTAGTGCTATAATCTAGGTGTGGCTTACAAGTATCGGGAGGATCTTTATAAAGCTCAGAAGAGGCATCGTTTAAAAGTGCGGGCAAAGTTATTTGAGTTTTTGTCTGAAAAAGCCTGCATGGATTGTGGAGAAAGAGACCCCATTGTTCTTGACTTCGATCACAAAGACCCAAAGATGAAATTGAAAAACGTTGCAAGGATGCTTTCGGGGCACTATTCTTGGGAGTCGGTACTCGCAGAAATACAGAAATGTGAGATACGGTGTGCTAACTGCCATAGGCGCAAATCGTATGTTCAATTCGGGCATTTTGGCAGGACAAAGCCCTTGTAGTTTAATGGATAAAACTCCGGACTTCTAAGCCGGCTATCGAGGTTCGATTCCTCGCGGGGGCACAAAAATATGGAACGACCAGAAACAACACTTTTCATGCTCATGTCTGTCGATGGGAAAATATCGACCGGCGACACAGATATAATGGATATCGATCAGGATTACAAAATTATTCCTGGGCTCAAAGAAGGTTTGCAGCAATACTATGATTTGGAACAAGAAACCGATTTATTTTCTTTAAACACTGGTCGGGTGTTTGCAAAGCTTGGGGTGAACGAAAAAACTGATGGGCCGGCAAAATCGCCAGTGAGTTTTATTGTAATTGATAACCGCCCGCACTTGACTGCGAGTGGCGTAACGTATCTTTCGGAAAAAACTCAAAAGCTGTTTGTGGTTACTACGAATAAACTTCATCCTGCTTACGCAGTAAAACAAGCTCACCCGAACATTGAAATAGTCTCCTACGAACAGAAAATTGACCTCGCCGATTTAATGCAAAAACTCCGGAAAGATTATGGAGTTTTAAAACTTACGGTGCAGTCTGGTGGCACACTTAATACAGTGCTAGTGCGAGAGAGTTTGGTTGATCGCGTTCTAGTTGTGGTCGCTCCTGCGCTCGTGGGAGGGAAGGGCACGGCTAGTCTCATGGACGGAGAATCGCTCCATACACCCAAAGATTTGGGGGAAATTAAAACTCTCCAACTTGTCGAAACCCGACCGTTGAAGGAATCTTATTTACTTTTAGAATACAAAGTTAGAAAGTAATTCCTGCCAAGCAGGACAGGCTTCGACTCATAGACGCACTCGGTGTACACTAAGCGCTCGCACCCTTAGCTCAGTTGGTAGAGCAGCGCTTTTACACAGCGAAGGTCGCAGGTCCGAATCCTGCAGGGTGCACCCGATGGAACCCAAAATTATTTTTGAAGACGCACAGATGCTGGTGCTCGACAAGCCTGCCGGGCTCATGGTCCACCCGGCTCTGCATCACGCCCCCGAGCCGACGCTGGAGGATTGGCTGAAAGAAAAATATCCAGCGCAAGGTGATGTTCCGGGTTTTTATCTCGTGCATCGTCTGGACGCTGACACCTCGGGGGTTATTGCGGTCGCGCGCACGGAGGCGGCGTTCGCGTATCTCAAGGCGCAGTTTAAAAATCGCGAGACGCGCAAGACCTACTGCGCGTTTCTCTATGGCGCGCTCAAGGATGATAGGGGAGTGATTGATAAACCCATTGGGAGCGCGCGCGGCGGCTTGGGGCCGCGCTCAGCGAAGCGGCCGTATGGCCGCGAGCGCGATGCGGTGACGCTCTATCGGGTCATTAAGCGCGGCTCGGCCGACTCGGACAACAAAGCCTCGTACGTCGAAGTCTTCCCTAAAACCGGCCGCACGCATCAGATCCGCGTGCATTTTTCTTCGATTGATCACCCGGTCGTCTGTGACAAACTTTATGCCCACGGCCGCCCCGCGCTCTTGGGGTTTGAGCGCCTTGCCCTGCATGCCTTTTCTCTGACGCTGAAGCATCCCATCAGTAAAAAAGAAATGACCTTTGAGGCGCCCTTACCCCCAGATTTTCTTGAAGCCGAGAGAAATCTTAAATAACGTCGCCGCAACTCGCTTCCCAAATTTCCTCGGGCCGGCCTAATCGGCCTTCCAGAAATTTGTCTAGCGAGTTGCGGCTCGGTGCCTAATATGCTAAAGTTTGCCGACATGAAATCCGCCGTCACTATATCGCCAATCAACATGAAGGAACGCGCCGGGCTTGATTTGCGCGCCGGTGATACCGTGCGCGTCTGGCAGAAAATTGAAGAAATTAAGCAGGGCAAGGCCGCCAACAAAAAGCAGGTCGTCACGCGCAATGTCCGCAAGCAAGCTTTTGAGGGGCTCATTTTGGCCGTCAAACATGGCACCGAGGCAGGCGCAACCTTCACCGTGCGGCGTGTCGCCAGCGGGGTGGGGGTTGAGAAGATTCTTCCGCTCTATTCGCCGACTATTGAATCGATCGAGGTGCTCCGCCGCGCGCGCACCCGCCGCGCCAAACTCTACTTCATCCGCGAGAAGGCCTCGCGCGATGCCAAGCGTGCTATGCGCAAGCAGGTTGCTCTCACCCCTAAGGCCGCTGAGGCCGAGACAGTTGAAGAAGAGATTGTGGATGCCGCCCCTGAAGTCACTGAAGAAGTTTCTGAGTCGCCAGAGGTTGCTGCGTAGCTTCGCTTGGCGTATCGTAGGGAGGTTCGCACCCATGCCCGGGTGGTGAAATTGGTATACACGTATCCTTGAGGTGGATATGCCGAAAGGTGTGGAGGTTCAAGTCCTCTCCCGGGCACAGATTTAGTAGAATTAGTTTAAATATTTTTTATCCCCGCTTCGCAAAGAAAGAGGGGATTGTAGGCGTGCTAGAGTTGAGGTGTTATTTGGGTGCGTATTAAAAATGTTTTGTAATAACCACATTTAATAATTATGTTTTCTCCTAAAAAACTCGCTGGTCTCCTTGTTACCGTTTTTTTATTTGGGTTTGCACTCGCTCCCGCGGTACAAGCCTCGGGTCTCTCGTCTACCCAAATCTCCGCTGTCCTTTCTCTGCTTCAGTCTTTTGGTGCCGACCAAGTCACCATTAACAATGTTTCTGTCGCATTGGGCGGCAACTCAAACACTCATGCATGTGCAGCTATAACGCATAATTTTGGAATAGGTGCGACCGATGCCAGTGTGGGCGGCGACTTATCCCGACTCATAACTTTCTTAGATAAAGCAAACTATTTTGGTGACGCGCGTATCGACGGTACTTTTAATGAGCAGACAAGCGCTTCGCTGCGTTCTTGGCAAAAGAGCGTTGGTTTGGATGGTGTGGGTGTTGTGGGGCCAAAAACACGCGCGGCGATTGATAAAGCTTGCAACTCTGTGTCGCCGACTCCCGCGACACAACTACGTGCAAAGAGTGATATGCCTAGTGTAACGTACTCGTATAGAACCGGTCCGGGTGACGCTACATATGCCACCACGACGGAATCTGCTTTTGGTGAAGGTGTGGTCGTTGATCCAACCAAGGAGCGAGCGCCAACTAGTGTGGCTCAACAGGGTAACACCATATTACGGATGCTCTATGTTGATAAAGCGCTAGTCAACAAATCAGGCGGCTCTTATCCAGCCGTGAGTGATGCTATGTTTGAGGGCGGAACGGTGTACTTGTGGTGTACCTATGCGCCGGCCAAGGCAGTCGGTGTTCATGTGATACTCCCGGCGAACCTGATAATGGCCTGTAATCCTGGTGCCGAAGCACTCATCACTCGTGACGGTAAAGATATACCGCTATCCAACTGGGCAGCAAATTAACGCGACTACCCCTCTGGTGCTAGAGTTTAATTTGGCGGTAGTGGGGCAGGGCACATGAGGTACAGGCGGTCTCAATGGCGGTGTTTGCGGATTGATCAAACCAGTCGGCGAGATTTTTGGTGTCGCTGGTGTAGTCGTCTGAGTCGAGTACTACCACGGCAATGCGCCGCTTTTGGCCGTTGATGGGGGTCGAAAATACCGAGACCATGGTGTCTTGGGCAGGTGTCGTGTGGCCCACCTTGCCGCCAACAAACGAACGTACGTCGGAGAATTTATTGAAGTTGGCGAAGGTGTAGCTCGAGCCGTCGCTCGCGGTAATCGTTTTATTCGGCGTGCGAGTGATATTCCATACGAACGATTTTTTGTTCGCCAGATATACCGCGAGGCGATACAGATCTTCGGGAGTCGAGACATTGTCGGGCGAGACACCGCTGGCGTCGGCAAACGTGGTCGAGGCCATGTCGAGTGCTTTAGCTTGCCGATTCATCCAACCAACAAATGCGCTGGTGCCGTAATACGCAGCCAGCGTGTCGGCAATGTTATTGTTCGATTCCATGAGGAGCGGATAGAGCAAGTCGCCGATAACGAACGTCTCGGGAGTGGTGTCGCTCTCAACCGCGAGGTCTTGGAGTTCGCCGCGCGGCACGGTCACCTTATGGTCGAACATGATAGTTTCGTTGGCGACGAGTGCGGTCATCAGTTTAGTGACCGAGGCGATGGGGCGCCCCACTGCGGCATTTTTTTCGGCATACACATCCCCAGTATCTACATCGGCAACTAAGTACGATGCGGCGGATATTTTTGGTATAGGGATACTCCCGAGCGCCAACGATGGTGCCGAGGTCGCGGCGCCTGTGTCATAGACGAAAACACCCGTGCCCTTGTCGGCAAAATCATATACTTTTTCAGCATCATTTGTGTTGAGCCGGATACAACCACCTGAGTAGGTCGAGGCAACCGGCGTGCCATCGGTATAGGTCGGCCAGCCATGAATAAAATAATTCCCATAAAACTCCATGCTGTAGGGCATGTTAACCTTTTCTCCAGCGTTAAAATGATTTGCTTCTTTATAGAGCACGTTATAAAAACCGCTCGGTGTCTCGTAGGGTGTGCCCGGCTTGCCTTTAGTGAGGATAGGATAGTCAGCGGTGCTCACACCGTCCTGATACAGAGAGAGCTTCATAATGGTCAAGTCGGCGACAATAAATTTCCCTTGGGCGGGCACCGCGTCGGAGATAGTTATAGCGTTAAGAACGCGCTCGGGTGTTGTGCTCGAGAGCGCCACGGCGGCGGCAAGCGGTGCGGCTTCTACTACGGCTACCGTTGCGGGAGCTGGCTTAGTAAATTGTGAGAGGGCATAGGCAAGTCCAAAGTGCCCGATGCTGCCGATGGTGAAACATAGGGCGAATATTTTAAGAAAAAAATAACACCCCTCCCAATCAAATGAGTGATCAGCGCTTCTCATGTGTTTATTCTAGCTTATACTATTGGGCATGAACCGAATATTTTTAGGGCTGCTTATTTTTACTCCGATAGCGCTCGCGGCGGCGTATTTTAAACTCGCGCCCACGACCGTTTTCTTTCTCTGTGCGCTGGCAATCGTGCCACTGGCAAAATATATTGGCGAGTCGTCCGAAGAACTTGCTTCGCGCACCAGCCCCGCATTGGGCGGCCTTCTGAACGCAACCTTCGGCAATGCCACTGAGCTCATCATTGGTATTTTTGCCCTGCGCGCGGGGCTCATCGAGGTGGTCAAAGCCTCCATCACGGGTTCAATCATCGGCAATCTTCTTTTGGTGGTCGGCTGTGCAATGCTCTTCGGCGGGATCAAACAAAAAAAGCAAGTCTTCAACCGCACTGCGGTCTTGGCCAGCGGCTCGACGCTTTTTATCGCCGCGATAGCACTCGTCATCCCGGCCATTTTTTTGCAGAGTATGCCGATGGTAGGCAGTGGCGTCGTTGAACACTTAAGCGTGTTAGTCTCCATCGCGCTCCTTCTAGTCTACGCGGCAACGCTCCTCTTCTCGCTCAATACGCACAAACATCTCTATACCGAAGAGGTAGGGAAGCTTGAACCGCGCTGGAGCGTCCCGAAGAGCGTCCTCATCCTGCTTGGCGCGACACTCGCGGTGGCGATCATGAGCGAAATCCTGGTTGCTTCGATAACGCCCTTGGTTGAGAGTTTTGGTTGGTCGCAGATGTTCGTGGGCGTTATCTTCTTGGCGATTATCGGCAACGTCGCTGAGCACTCCTCGGCGGTCACCGTGGCGGTGAAGAATCGCATGGATCTCTCACTCCAGATCTCGATCGGCTCGGCGACCCAAATCGCGCTCGTGGTAGCGCCGCTCCTCGTGCTCGCGAGCTTGCTCCTGCCTCACGCCATGAATCTTATCTTCGACCCGTTCGAGCTCGTCGCCATCGTACTCTCGGTCCTCATGGTCAATCTCATCGTGCAAGATGGCGAGAGCAATTGGCTCGAGGGCGTCCAACTCCTGGCCGCCTACGCAATTATGGCGGTGGCGTTTTTCTTCCATCCGTAGGTTGTCTAACGGTCTTCTATCGCAGTGTTCTGGAGCGGAATCACGTTCCTGCAATATGTAAGCGTTGCAAGATTAGTGATAAGCGGTTGCTCGCGGTACACCACATAGATCAGAATCGAAAAAATAATATAGTTAAAAATCTCACGCGGCTCTGTCATAATTGCCACCACCTCGTTCATCGATATCCGGACGAGCGAAAGAAAATACGTTTTTGAGTTAATATGTGGTATAAAAACAGCGTTCATTCATGGTGGTCGTAGCTCAACGGTAGAGCCCTGGTTTGTGGTACCAGTTGTTGTGGGTTCGAATCCCATCGACCACCCCAAAATAAGAAGCAAGCTGACAAAGAAAAACCGCCGGATCATCCGGCGGTTTTTCTTTTTGCAATCCAGACAGTGGTTATATCGTCTGGAAGGTCGCGGGCCAGGTGACGCTCACGTTGCCTGCCTGGTCGGTGGTGTAGACCAAGTAGTAATACGTGGTGTGGCCTTGCAAGTTTGAGAGCGCGACGCTCTGCGCGGTGCGGTAGTTGGTGTCGGTCATTACCGTGTTGCCGCTCACATCAACGGAGTTCGTGCGCTCGTAGAGCGTTAGCGGACTGTTGCTGTAGTAGACGACGCCTTTTGACGCCTGGTCGGTATTCCAATTCACCGTGGCGCTATTTTGGCTGGCGTTCGTGGTGACGCTCGAGATGGTGGGCGCGGTAGCACCGCTCACGCCGCCATTTCCCATTTGGAGATTGAGGACCGACAGGGTTTGCGGGCCGACGCGGCCAACCGAAGCGATACCGTTGAGAGTCTGGAAGTTGGATACCGCGGCCGAGGTAAGGGTGCCGAAGTAGCCCGTGATAAGACCTTGTGGGTAGACATTCGCGTCGCCCGCGAGGAAGGTCTGGAGTGCGGAGACATCGCTACCCGACATCCCGATATCCAATTGGCGATTGAGTGCGTTAGCAGAAGCAAGAACTGGTGCGGCGATGATGAGGAGCGATATTACAGAAGCTGCAATAAGACCTGTTTTTTTAGTCATAAAGTTATCTAATGTTTACTGGGTGGTTAATGATTGGTTTGGTATATCGACCTTTTGAACCCTTACTCTTCTCGAGCCGTGGGTGGGCAAGAACTATTACAGAGGGCGGTGCTTACCGCTTCTTTTTAAGCTGATTTATCTCTTTTTCGAGCTTCTCGATGTGTGCCTCCATTTTCTTGGTTCGCAGAGCTAATCGGGTCTCCACCTGGGCCGCGTGGCCGGCAAGCGTTTCGGCAACCACCATCATGTCGGTGACATCCTCCATAGCAAGCAAGATGATGGGCGGGAACATGCCGGAAGCGTCTTCTTTGTAGACACGGCGTGCATTCAGAATCATCACTTTGCGACCGATGAGCGGGAATTCGTGCGTAACCTCGAACCCTTTAAAAAAACTGTTTTGGGGGAGAATATCATCGAGTAATTTCCGGAGCGCGGGGATATTCCACTGGCCGTTACCTAGCTCGTAGACGCGCTTCCCTTCGGTGTCTTTGAGTTCAACCTGGAATGTCCTATAAAAAGATTCATTAGCGACCATAACCCGCAGTTCTTTATCAAGAACGAGGAATGGTTCTCGCACCGTGTCCACCACGGTTTTAATGTAGGTCCAACTATCCTCCCATATTTTTTTCTCCATGTTTGCTATGCCGAAGTGAGCGCTCCGGTATTACACCTAATTCGCTCTACAGTCAAAACACAGGTTGATGTGATATGCCTTAATTTGACTTTATGACCGCAGAGCAAACAAAAAGAGGGGAGCAGATGGATGCGGATATGAGCGTGGCCTACCATGATTACAAGGGAGGCTTGAGCACCCGGTCATTTTTTAAAGTGCACAATCGTGAGTTGAGTGAGGATTTAGTGCAAGATACTTTTATGAAAACCTGGAGCTATCTGGTGCGTGGCGGGAAAATTGATGTAATGAAAGCGTTTCTCTACCATACGCTCAATTGTCTTATTATCGACGAGTATCGCCGGCATAAGACCGTTTCGCTCGAGGCGTTGCTCGACAAAGGGTTTGAGCCGAGCGGCGACACTCCCGAACATTTACTCAATGTGCTTGATGGCAAAGCGGCGATGATCCTCATTGAGCGCCTCCCCGAGAAATATCAACGGGTCATGCGCATGCGCTATACGCAGGGCCTCTCGCTTGAGGAGATGTCGCTCCTGACCGGGCAGACAAAAAACGCCTTAGCGGTGCAGGTGCACCGCGGGCTCGCCCAGCTTCGGGTGCTGTACGGGCACACGCAAGGGAGGCTGTAACATTGCGCGCGCCGCAGTATACTGCCACACATGGCAAGCGCGAGGAGAAGATTTAAAGCGGGGGAATATGAACTGCGGGTGGGCAAATCGTCCGCCGGTCGAGGCCTCTTTGTTGAGGAGCCGATAAAAAATGGCGCCTGCATTATCGAATATATCGGCCGGCCGGCCACGACGCTCCAACAAAAAAAGAATACGGGGAAGTATTTGTTTTGGACCAGCGACTCGAGCATGATTGATGGCTACATTCACGCCAATAAAGCGCGGTTTATTAATCATAGTTGCCGGCCCAACTGTGAGATTGACCTCAAGAATAGACGCATTTTTGTTTTCGCAAAAAAGAATATTAAAGTTGGCGAAGAACTTTCCTATGATTACGGGCCGGAATATTTTAACCTCCATTTTTCTGGCGGGCGCTGTCGGTGTGAGAAGTGTCTGTCATCCAAGCGGATATAATCAGAAGATATGAAGCGCAAACTCGAAACCACAACCTTGCTTGGGATTGATTGTGTCGACATCGATCGTCTGATAGTGGCCGCCGAGATTTGCCAGCAAGCATTTGATTTTGCAGAAGTAAAACTCTTAACATCTCTGCCGTCGAATAACTCAAACATCATCCTCATCCCGCCGGTTGATTCAATCGAAGAATACTCGCGCTTTATGATCGAGGAGCTCGATGCCTATGTCGAGACGCCGCACGTGCTCGTTATTCAATACGATGGATTTATTCTGAACCCGAGCGCTTGGACAGATGAATTTCTTGCCTACGATTATATCGGTGCGCCGTGGTTTGTGGATAGATGGGCAGTCGGGAAATTCGGTCTTTCTGAAGATCTCATCGGCACCTCGATAGTGGGGAATGGCGGCTTCAGCCTGCGGAGTAAAAAGTTCCTCTCGCTGTGCGCCGAGCTCTCCCGTGAGCACGCGCTTGAGAAGTTACACCCCGAAGATGCCGCACTGTGTGTATGGAATCGCGAATTATTAGAAGCGCGTGGTGCACGCTTTGCTCCGGTGGCGCTCGCAAAGCAATTTAGCTTTGAAAGGATAACAAATGACCATACTAAATGGGATGAGCAGTTCGGCTTCCACGGATTCCGCTGGAGCGACATTACCAAGTGGCAGGCAGAGCATCCTGAATACGAAATTAATGCGGAGCAAAAAACAATCCGCCACGTTTAATCCACGAGCTCTGGGGAAATGCAAATGTAAATAATTTCGGGTATTATGTCGGCATGTCTGCGGACGCACATAAAAAAGATTTGGAGAAGAAAACTGGTTTTTGGGCGGATTTCCGCGCCTTCGCCGCAAAGGGGAATGTTATTGACCTGGCCGTGGCCGTCGTCATTGGCAGTGCCTTCACGGCGGTAATCAATTCGCTGGTTGCCAACGTCATCACGCCGCTCCTCGGGCTTCTCACCGGTAATGGTTCTACCGATGTCAAAAATCTTTCAATCACTCTGCATTCGCCCAATCCGCTCGTGGCCAACGCCCAGCCGCTCATGCTCAACTATGGCGCGTTCATTCAGGCGGCCATCAACTTCTTTATCATCGCGCTCTCGATCTTCCTTTTGTTCAAGCTCGTCTCCTCTATGCGCCGAACGATATTTCGGCAGGGTGAGGATGCGGTGCCCGAGCACGAGAAACCAGCCGAAGAGCGTCTGTTGGAAGAGATTCGCGATTTACTGCGCCAGCAAAATGGGGAGCCAGAGGTTGCGCAAGGGGCGGCAACGGCACAGGAATGATATAGTGGCTCCATGTCTGAACCAGAACAAGCAAAATTTACTATTTCACCGGGCGTTTCTATTATTCTCGCGGGCGTACTCATCGCAGGCTCGATTGTTTTTGTAAATCTGCACCCGGCACCTTCTACGGCCGCCGTCGCAGAAGCTGCCGCCGCACAGGTACCTACCCAGATGAATGTCCGCGCTCCCTCGGCGAGCGATCACCTCATCGGTTCGTCTACAGCCCCCATCGTGCTCATCGAATATGCGGACTTCCAGTGCATTTACTGCGCACGCATCTATCCGTCGCTTAAAAACATTGTTGAGAATTCAAACGGTACCGTGGCGTGGGTTTATCGCGAGCTCCCGCTCACCAGCATCCACCCCGAGGCACTGCCGGCCGCCGAGGCCGCCGAGTGCGTCGCAGCACAATTAGGCGATAAAGGATTCTGGGCATATACCGAGGCGGTGTTCGATAATCAAGGCTCGCTCTCGCAAGAGTATTCGGCTGGGCTCGCCAAACAATTTGGTGCTGACCCTAAAAAATTCGCCAGCTGTGTCTCCGCCAAAACCTATCAGAGTAAAATTGATACAGACACTGCCGAGGGTGAACACTTGGGAGCACAGGGTACACCTTTCACGGTCGTCTACAACACAAAGACCGGCAAGAGTGAAGTCGTTTCGGGAGCGTTCCCACAGGCACAAATAGAGGCCGTGATACAATCAGTCGAGAAGGGCAACTAGCCCGTAGTGGTTGCTTATTAGTAATTAGTATTTATTTCTATGGATACTCTTTTCCAAGGTGCGTCGGGCGACAAACTGCGCAAGGCAGTCTTAACGGCAGTCAGCATGCTCGCGCTCTTTCTCCTCTTCGAAGCCATCAGTGTCGTGCTCGGCTTCCCCTACATCGGCGCCGTTGAGAAGCAGGGCTATACGATAAATGTTGGCGGCCACGGCGAAGTGTTGGCCGTGCCGGACATCGCGACCTTCAGCTTCTCGGTCGTTTCGGATAAATCGACCGTTGCCGCGGCGCAGGATGACTCTGCCACCAAAGCCAACGCCATCACCGCCTATGTAACCAGTGCGGGTGTTGATACTAAAGATATCCAAACGACCGACTACTCGGTCGCGCCGCAGTACGAATATCAAAACGCTGTCTGCCCGCAGGCGGCAACTGCGCCGAGTGCGGTTGGCTCGGGGATGGGTGTCAACTCGGTCGTGTACTGCCCGTCGGGCAAACAGGTACTCAAGGGCTACGAGGTGCGCCAGCAGACAACCATCAAAGTGCGCGATACCAGCAAAGCAGGCGACTTGCTCGCAGGTGTGGGCGGTAAAGGTGCCACCGAGGTGAGCGGGCTCTCCTTCACTTTGGACAATCCCGAAGTGATACAACAGCAAGCGCGCGCCAAGGCGGTCGCGGACGCGCAGCAGCAGGCGCAGGCGCTGGCCAAATCACTCGGTGTCTCGCTTGGGCGCGTGAGCTCGTTCTACGAGAACGCCACCCAAGACAGCTCGCGCTCGCCTATGCCGTACGCCACAATGACCTCAAGCGGTAAGGGCGTGGTGGCTCCCGAAATATCGACCGGCCAAAACAAAGTGACCGACGACGTTACCGTCACCTACGAAATTCGGTAGTTAAAGTTGTAATAGCGAAAGGGCCGGGACATCGTTAGATTGATGCCCGGCCCTTTTTGCGGCTCGTGCTCATGCTTTGGGTTTCGGCACGAAAGTCAGCATGATGCTGCCGTCAGGATCCTCGACGGCCCGGTAGACCTCCAGATCGCTTGTTTGTTTCGGGTACTCGATATACCTGATCTGGCCGAAGGCTCTGTCAGCGGTCGAAGACGCCCATGGCCGGGGCTTTGCCGGGTCTGGGGCAGTAGAATGTACGATGAGTCGGGCAAATTCCTTTCGGTCGCCTTCCACCAGCCACAACCCATCGGGGTTTCTGATGAGATAGCTAACCCCCTTCTCCTGCTCGGCTCTTGCGCGCGTCTCAATCATGGCCGCACTCTTATACAGGTCGTGCATGTCTCCCTCCGGCGGTGCATATGCGGCGGGGCGCCGCAACCAGTTGAAATCTAGCAGGCGGGGACTTTTTTAGCAATTCGACACCGACGTACTTACGGGCATTGTATGTGCGGGTGTGCTATAACCAGGGTGGCAATGTGGGGAGGTTTACATGCCGAATTGGGAGCGTTCTCTGCGAGACCAAACGGGATTTTTCCCGGAAGGCCCCGGCTTCCGTTTTTGGCTGGCATGCGGGACTTTGAGGGCTATGGAATGGGGGAAGTCGCTCCCAGCCCGGCTCAAGGGCGTCGCGTATGTCGTGTGCGGGGTCATCGTCAAGTGATGACTCCGTGCCGAAACTAGGGGTCTTTGCGGTTGCAAGGACCCCACCTTTTTATGTTGACACCCACTTCAAATAGGGTAGAATGGTATGTATTAAAGCCCTGCGGGGCTTTTAAAATTGGCAAAAATTAAGAAAGAATAATAAAGAAAACAGCCGCGTCTTAAAGGACGATACGCGGCATGATTTCGACTAAATCATATGTTTAACTACTTTAAAGAGGTTCGTGCAGAAATGCGGCATGTCACATGGCCGAGCCAGAGCCAAGCCATCATCTATACCAGCATTGTTATCGGTATCTCGCTCCTCACGGCTGCCTACCTCGGGCTCTTGGATTACATCTTTGGGCTCATCATTCAGAAGATTATTTAACGCGCGCTTATCCTCTCAAATCACATGTCAAAACAAGACAACAGTGTCGGGCGCGCGTGGTATGCGGTGCACACCTATGCCGGCTATGAGAACGCCGTCGCGCGCAATCTCAAACAGCGCATCGAGTCGATGGGCCTCTCGGACAAAATTTTCAATGTCGTCGTACCGACCGAGCGCACCATTAAGATTAAAGGCGGTCGCCGCGTCGAAGAAGAAGAAAAAGTCTATCCCGGCTATGTGTTGGTCGAGATGAGCGTCGACGATCAGTCGTGGTTTGTCGTGCGCAACACCCCGCGCGTGACGGGTTTCGTCGGCTCGGGCACCACCCCGGTCCCGCTCAAAGAGTCCGAAGTCGCGGCGCTCTTGGGGCGCATGCAGGAGAAAGAGGGAAGTGTCACCCATGAGATCGACCTCACTCCGGGCGAGTCGGTCACCATCATCGACGGGCCGTTTAAAGATTTGGACGGCAAAGTGGGCGAGGTAGACGAGGCCCGCGGCAAGGTGAAGGTTTTGGTGGCGATGTTCGGCCGCGAGACGCCCGTCGAGCTCGATTTCTTGCAAATTAAGAGAATTTGAGATAGAGTCCGCTACAGAAAATACTATTCCCGCTCACTGCAGGGCAACAAGGGGACGTTCGCTTAAAACAGTATTTTCTTTCGCTCAAACACAACATGGCAAAAAAAGTAACTAAAAAACTGAAAATCATCGCTCCGGCAGGCAAGGCCACGCCGGCGCCTCCGCTCGGCACCACGCTCGGGCCCGCCGGCATCAACATCGGCGAATTTGTGCAGAAGTTTAACGCGGCCACTCAAGACCGTTTGGGCAACCTGGTCCCGGTCGAGATAACCATCTACGAAGACCGCACCTACGATTTCGTTCTCAAAACGTCGCCAGCCTCCGGCCTCATCATGAAGAAGCTCGGCAAGGAGAAAGGCTCGGGCAAACCCAACACTTCTAAAATCGGCACGCTCACTCAAGCGCAATTGCGCGAGATTGCCGAGGAGAAAATGGTGGATCTCAATGCGAACGATGTCGACGCCGCGATGAAAATAATCGCCGGCACCGCTCGCTCGATGGGGGTCGACGTGAAGTAGGAAACGTCGACCGGCCGGAGGCTGTCGAGCCGAGGCGGGCCCGCACAACTTTTCAGCAGAAAAGTATGCGTGGGTGGACGTGAAATAATTTTTAAAAAACTGTGGAGGTTTTGCCCATACATCTGCCGCCGCTTGTGCCACCCAAGGACGATTTGCTGGGGAAGATTTTTGCATCAAAGATTCGGCTCAAAGACGGCGACGTTCTCGCGATTTCTTCTAAAGTGGTGAGTATTGGCGAGGGGCGCTGCGTGCCTACTTCTTCAATCACCAAAGAAGAGTTGATTAAAAAAGAGGCAAAACTTTTCTATGCGCCGAAAGAGACTGAAAAGTGGGGTTATCAGTTCACTATCACACACGGCGTCTTGTGTGGCAGCGCGGGTATCGACCAGAGCAACGGTAACGAGCATTTTATTTTATGGCCAAAAGACCCGATGCGTTCAGCAAAAGTTGTGCGTCTCGCGCTCATGAAGCACTATCATCTTAAAAAATTCGGCGTCGTTATTACCGACTCGACCAGTCGGCCACTACGCCGCGGAGCGATGGGCTTCGCGCTCGCGTGGGCCGGTATTGATCCTCTTTATGACTATCGTGGCACGAAGGATATTTTTGGCCGCGCCATCCGCGTTGAGCAAGCCAACATGATAGACGGCCTCGCCGCCGCCGCGGTCCTCATGATGGGGGAGGGAGCGGAGCAGACACCGCTGGCGCTCATCCGCAATGCCCCAACACATCTGTGGAAGAGCCGCCACACGAGCCTTGGATGGAATAAACTAATCGTGCCGCTCAAAGACGATCTCTTTGCGCCGTTTCTCCTACGCGCCAAGTGGCAAAAAGGCAAAGGGAAGAAATAATTTTATTTTTGCCGCGGTTATTTCTCTAAATCAACCCACGAATATTTCAAACCGTTCCATTCGCGCGCCTCTTCAGCAATTTTTTTGGTGAAAATATATTCGTAGGCGGGGAAGTAAGCGTCGCCCTCTTTTTCATCATCAATCAAGGTGAGGTAGAGACGATTAGCCAAGGGTAATCCTTGTGCATAGGTCAAAGCGCCGCCGATGATAAAAATTTCTTCGCCGTCTATCGCACTCGCTTTTGCTATCGCGTCTTCTATTGAAACGGCAGTCATGGCGCCGTCGTGGTGCCAGGAGGCTTTATCCGAGATGACGATGTTGGTGCGGCCGGGGAGTGGCTTGCCTAAGGTGGAGAGAATCGAATGGAAGGTGTTATAGCCCATAATGACCGGATGGCCCAAAGTGAGCTGTTTAAATCGCTTGAGATCGTCCGGGATAGGCCACAGAAGCTGGTTTTTTAGGCCGATAACGCGGTTTTGGCCTAAGGCGGCAATCATGCTGATGCGCGATTTTTGCATATATTCGCCTTAGTGTACACTAGGCCCATGCAGTCCTACGAGGTTGAGGTGAAGTCTCTGCTCGGGAATCCCGAGCGCGCCGAAGTTCTGCGTGCGCGTCTGCGCGAGCTCGACCCCGCGGTAAAAATTCTTTCGCGTAATAAACAGCTCAATCATTATTTTGTCGGCGGTAATATTGCGGCGTTAGCACAAGCGACCGATGCGCACCTCTCGACCCAAGCGAAAGTAAAGATAGACGATCTTGCTGCGCGGGCTAAAGAATTTTCCGTTCGCACGCGCGAGAAAGACGGCGAGGTACTCCTGGTAGTGAAGTGTTCGGTGGGGGATGACACCAGCGCCAATGGCGTGGCGCGCATGGAGTTTGAAGAAAAGGTGTCGCTCGCGTTGCTCGAACTCGACCAGCTCGTTCTCTCGGCCGGCTTTGACTATCAAGCCAAATGGTCGCGCGAGCGCGAAGAGTATCTCTGCCGCGACATCAACATCTGCCTCGACCGCAATGCCGGCTACGGCTGGCTGGCCGAGTTTGAGAAGGTGGTGGAGGCTGAAGCGGAGGTCGCGCTCGCGCGCCAAGAGATAGCCGCGCTCATGGCGGAATGTGGGGCCTCGGAGCTCCCGCAGGATCGGCTCGAGCGGATGTTCGCGTTCTATAATGCGCATTGGCCGGAGTATTATGGGACGGAGAATATTTTTATTATTGAATAATCAAAAACGAATATGTTTCTCTCTGATGTCGATATAGCGAAAGGGGTCAAAAACGGCGAGATCACACTCACCCCTTTCGACGAGGCGCGCCTTGGGCCAGCCAGCTATGATATTTTGTTGGGCAACACGTTTCTTTTAAACGACGAATACACGGCCGCGATAATTGACCCAGTAAAAAAGATTTACGCGCAGACGCGTGAGGTACGTGTGAAAGATGGTGATGAGTTCATCTTGCGCCCTGGCATCTCGGTGCTCGGTTCCTCCAAAGATTTTTTTGGCTCGGACGCGCTCTTGATACAACTTAGTGGCAAGTCATCTTTGGCGCGCGTGGGGCTGATGATCCACAACACCGCTGGTATTGTGAACCCGGGGCATTTCCTCAACATTACGCTTGAAATAACCAACCAAAATAACATCCCAATAGTCCTGCGCCCCGGCATGAAAATCGCACAGATAACCTTCTCGACCCTGTCGTCGCTACCGAAACAAAATTATCGAAAAACTGGCCGTTTTGCCAAGGATAACTGGAAGCATTTTGTATCCGAAAAGGCGGTACCAAAAAAGCAGAAAAAAATTATTAGAAAAATTAAAAAATAATATGGCACAACACCCCGAGCAGCAGTATTTGGATCTTCTTGCACAGGCACTTGATCACGGCGAAGAGCAGGTGGATAAAGGGACCGGGGTGAAAACCTATAGTTTGTTCGGCGCGCAAATGCGTTTTGATTTGTCAGAAGGTTTCCCGCTTTTGACGACTAAAAAAGTATACTGGAGCGGCGTCCTACACGAACTATTCTGGTTTCTTTCGGGGCAGAGCAATATTAAATACTTAGTGGATAACAAGGTACACATTTGGGACGATTATCCATACAAAATTTATAAAGAAAAATCTGACAAAGGCGAAGTCCCTGCGCTTACCAAAGATGAATTTATAGCGCAGATAGCGGCGGATGCGTCTTTTGCAGAAAAGTTTGGTGAACTGCGCCACATTTATGGCGAACATTGGCGTCGGTGGGAGGCAAAAGATGGCCGCAAGGTAGATCAGCTCGGCTGGGTGATCGACGAACTTCGCAAGGATCCAGATGCACACAATACGCTCGTGACCTCGTGGAATCCGGAGTATCTGTACGCAATGGCCCTCCCCGGGGAAGGCGTGCGGTTTCCTATTTGTCACAATCTTTACCAGGTGAACATTAAACACGGCAAGGTGTGTCTGCAGCTCTACCAGCGCAGTGCGGACATCTTCCTCGGCGTGCCATTTAACATCGCAAGCTACGCGCTACTCACGGTCGTTATCGCGAAGATCCTCGGTCGAGAGCCAGGAGAGTTTATCCACACGTTCGGCGATTTCCACATCTACGAAAACCATATTGAACAGGTTAAAGAACAGCTCTCACGCGCTCCGCGACCGTTCCCAACCCTCAAAATAGAAGGGGAAGTGCCGACGCTCGATTCATTTATTACAGGGCAAGTAAAGCTTGAAGGATATGATCCGCACCCACCCATTAAAGCGGAACTGACCGTTTCAGGTGGCTACAATGAAAAGATGCACAAGAAGGTATGAACAAAGAATTTGAGAGTCGGGCGACGTTTCGATCGGCGGCTTTCTTAGTGCTCAAAAAAGACGGCAAAGTGCTTCTCTCCAAGCGAATCAATACGTCGCACGAGGACGGCAACTACGGTCTCGTAGCCGGGCATCTCGAAAAAGGGGAGACCCCACAGGAGGCAATTGTGCGCGAAGCCAAAGAAGAGATCGGATTAGATATTAAAGAAGAAGATCTCGAAGTGGTGCACGTGTCGTTCAATCAGTCCGAACTTGATTACTTTCAAATTTATCTCACGCCTAAAAAATGGCAGGGTGAGGTAGAAAATAGGGAGCCAGAAAGATGCGCCGACCTCGCATGGTTTGCCGAAGACAGCTTGCCGCCCAACACCATAAAATACATCGCCTTTGTGCTCGGGAAAATTAAAGAAGGAGTCATGTATAGCAATTTTGGCAAGTAGGATATACTCATTTTATGATCTAACGGTTTCTCGGCGACGCTTATTTGATTAACCAGAGCCAAGCTATGGATTCCTATACCCACATACAACAACAAGACCCCGAGGTGTTCGGGACACTCCAGGGCGAAGAGGAGCGCGAGCGCGACGGGCTCGAACTCATCCCGTCGGAGAATTATGTCTCGAGAGCGGTGCGCGAGGCGCAGGGTTCGATCTTCACCAACAAATATTCCGAAGGCTATCCGCACAAGCGCTACTACGGCGGGCAGATGTTCACCGACTCGGTCGAGGAGATTGCGATCGCGCGCGCCAAAAAGCTTTTTGGCGCGAGCTTCGCCAATGTCCAGCCGCACGCCGGCGCCAACGCCAACATCGGCATGTACTTCGCGCTACTCCAGCCCGGCGACACGGTGCTCGGCATGGATCTCTCCCACGGCGGGCACTTGACCCACGGCCACCCGGTGACCTACATCACCAAATTCTTCAACTTCGTGCGCTATAAAATGAAGGATGCCGATACCGGCGAAATAGATTACGACGAGATGTTGGTGGTCGCGAAAGAGCACAAGCCTAAAATTGTGCTGGCAGGATTCTCGGCCTACTCGCGCGAATTGGATTACGAAAAATTTGTCGCCATTGCGCGCGAGGTGGGCGCGTATGCCGTCATCGACATTGCGCACATCGCGGGGCTCATCGCGGGGAAGGCCGTGAAGAACCCATTCGATTACGGCTTTGACGTCATGACCTCAACCACGCACAAAACCCTGCGCGGGCCGCGCGGCGGGCTCATCCTCACGCGCGAGTCCGAGGAGATCGCCAAAAAAATAGACAAAGCGGTTTTCCCGGGGCTCCAAGGCGGGCCGCTCATGCACGTGGTGGCAGCAAAAGCGGTGGCTTTTGGCGAAGCGCTTGAGCCTCAATTCAAAACCTACGCGGCGCAAATTCTCAAAAACGCCAAAGCGATGGAAGAAGTGCTACACGCCCATAATGTGCGCATGCTCGGCGGGGGCACCTCCAACCACCTCATCTTGGCCGACGTCTTCGGCTCGCTCGGCATCCCGGGGCAAGAGGCAGAGGTAGTGCTCGACCGCGTCGGTATCACGCTCAACAAAAATACGATTGCCGATGATACACGCAAGCCGATGGACCCTTCCGGCATCCGCTTTGGCACGCCGGCCATCACGACACGCGGCTTCAAAGAAAAAGAGTGCGCGCAGGTGGCTGAGCTCATGCTCGGGGCGCTTGCTTCTCGTGCGGATGACGCGAAGCTCGAGAAAATCCATCAAGAGATAAAAACACTGGCCGCACAGCACCCCATTCCCGATTCGTTCAATTAAGCGCTACAATGCCCTCATGAAAGGGTGGGGGAAGAAAGTGCTTCACTTTTGGCAACAGTATAGCCGGCCTATTAACTTGGTCTCCTTGGCCGCGGGTTTTTGTTTTGATCTCTATTTGGCTAAGCGCCCCGACTCGCTACCGGACAATATTCTACTCTTGAGCTACCTTGCTCTTTCGGCGGTTATTATCACACTCCTTAATGTTCGCTCACGGCGTGCGATGGAGCGCGAAAGCCCGACCGAGCCGCTCCTCCTCCTACTCGTCTTGCAGTTTTGCTTTGGAGGTCTCGCGAGCAACTTGCTTATTCTCTACGGCCACAGCGGCACGATAGGGGGCAGTCTCTTTTTTGTCGCACTTTTGGCCGGCTTCGCCTTGGGGAACGAATTCCTCAAGAGTCGCTATGCACAACTGCGCTTTAACATCGCGGTCTATTATTTTCTTCTCCTGACCTACTGCGTTATCGCGGTGCCGACCTTTATCCTGCACGATATCGGCTGGCAGGCGTTTTTGTGGAGCACTGCCGCAAGCGCTGGCGTGATGGCCATCTTCCTTGCCATCCTCTTGCTCTCGCTCTCCGAACGTGACCGCGTGCGGAATATGTACGAAATAATCGGCATCGTGCTCGGCACACTGTGCGTCTTTAATCTTCTCTACTGGGGCAATATTATCCCGCCGGTGCCGCTCTCGCTCAAAAATATCGGTGTGTACCATTCGCTCGCGGCGCTCCCACAGCCCGATACCTCAGGCGCGATTTATGCGGCTAGCTACGAGCCATCCCTGTGGTATATCTTTTGGCGCGATACCTCTGCGACCTACACCTTCGCGCCGAGCGACTCGCGCAGGGCCTACTGCTTTAGTGCCGTCTTCGCGCCGGGTGGGCTCTCGACTCCCATCGAGCATCGATGGGAAGAGTACGATACTACAGCCAAAAAATGGCAAACGGTTTCTCTGGTCTCGTTCCCTATAAACGGTGGGCGCACCGAGGGTTATCGTGGCTATAGTGTTGAAGAAAATCTCTCGCCAGGGCAGTGGCGCTGTGATGTGGAGACCGACAAAGGTCAACTCATCGGCCGCATCTCCTTTGATGTGGTGCAAAGCTCAGCCACTCCCGCGCTCTCGACAACGGCGCTCTAGGCCGGTACTGTTTCAATCATGCGAGACGAAATCGGAAAAGCATTGAAAGAGGCACTTAAAACACTAGGCGCGTCCAAGGCAGCGTTTGCCCTGGAGCGGTCGGACACGTTTGAACACGGCGACTATGCGACCAATGCGGCACTTATTGCCGCAAAAATACTTAAGAAAAATCCCAAGGAAGTTGCTGAAGCACTTAAAAAAGAGTTAGAGGGCAAAATCGAAGGCGTTAGAAAAATAGAAGTTGCCGGCGCGGGATTCATCAACTTTTTTCTATCCGACCAAGTGCTTAACAAAACGCTCCGCGACATTATCTCGGCCGGTGATACGTGGGGGAGCGCGCCAAAAATAAAAGAGCGGTGGTTAATCGAGCACACTTCGCCTAACCCCAACAAGGCGATGCATATTGGGCACCTGCGCAATAACATCACCGGCATGGCCATCGCCAACATCGCCGAGTTCCGCGGGGTCGAGGTTATCCGCGACTGTATAGACAACAACCGCGGCATCGCGATAGCTAAGCTCATGTGGGGCTATGTAAAATTTGCCCACCGAGGCGGCACACCAATTGAAGACATTTCGTATTGGCACGAGCATCAGGGAGAGTGGCAAACTCCCGAAGAGATGGATATGCGCCCCGATCGTTTTGTTGACGCGCTCTATGTGCAGGGGTCAGAAGATTTCGAACACAGCCTCGATGTGGAGAAAAAAGTCCGCCAGATGGTGGTCGATTGGGAGCATAAAGAAAAAATAGTATGGGAGCTGTGGGAGAAAGTGCTCGCGTATTCGTACGCGGGCCAGCGCATGACTCTCGGGCGTTTGGGAAATAAATGGGATCGCGTATGGCATGAGCACGAGCACTATCAAGAGGGAAAAAATTTGGTAGAAGACGGTCTGCGCAAGGGCGTATTCAAAAAATTAGAAGACGGTGCGGTGCTGACCAACCTGGCCGCCTATAACTTGCCGGACACCATCGTGATGAAGTCGGATGGCACCTCATTGTATATTACCCAAGACATCGCGCTCACGCGACTTAAACGCGACACCTATCATCCCGACAGATTATTTTGGGTGATCGGTCCTGAACAGACGCTGGCGCTCAAGCAGGTTTTTGCGGTCTGCGAACAGCTCGGCATCGGCAAGTATACCGACTATACGCACATTTCCTACGGCTATATGAGTTTGAAAGGCGAGGCTAAAATGAGCTCCCGCAAGGGTAACGTGCTTTTTATTGATGATCTCATCGATCAAGTGAAAGAGTCGGTGAAAGATCTTCTGAAAGAGGCGGAACTTCCGGCCAGCAAGATTGAAACGATCGCTGAAGAAGTTGCTGTGGGGGCGGTAAAATTTGGGATTCTAAAAGTGGGGCGCAACTCTAGCATCGTCTTTGATGTCGAGCGAGCGACCGACTTGCACGGCGACACGGGCCCGTATGTGCAGTACGCCCACACTCGAACCTGCTCACTGCTCAAGCACGCCGAGGGGAAGGGTATGAAAAGTGAAGTTATTGAAGACGCTGAAGCAAATGAGGTGGTGCGACTTCTCGCGCATTTTCCCAACGTCGTTGAGCGCTCGAATAGTGAACTCGAACCACACTATATCGCGACGTATCTGCTTGAGCTCGCGAGCCTCTTCAGCCGATGGTATGCCGACGTGCATATTTTAGATGACGCATCCGACAGGGGACATAAAATTGCTATTGTTGATGCCGTGCGCATAACCCTCGGCAACGGCTTGCGTTTGCTTGGCATCCCGGCACCGGAGGAGATGTAAGAAGAGGCTAGAAATGCTATAGTTTTTGGCATGGCAGAGATCCTCAAAGAGTCGCCGAAGGGTGACGCGGCCAAACGCGAGGAAGAAGTGCTCGCGTTTTGGAAGGAACAAAAGATCTTTGAACAGTCGCTCGAAAAGCCCGCACCTAAAGGCGACTATGTTTTTTATGACGGGCCGCCGTTCGCCACCGGCCTGCCACATACCGGCTCGCTTTTGGCCTCGGTCATTAAAGATGTCATTCCGCGCTTTAAAACAATGCAGGGCTATCACGTGCCGCGGGTATGGGGCTGGGACTGCCACGGGCTCCCGATTGAAAACTTGGTCGAGAAAAAACTTGGCCTCAAGTCAAAAAAAGATATTCTCTCCGTAGGCATTGATACCTTCAACGAGACGGCGCGCTCGCTCGTTTTGCAGTATGTCGTCGATTGGGAAAAGTATGTCGACCGCATCGGCCGGTGGGTGGATTTCAAAAACTCCTACAAGACGATGGATAATTCCTACATCGAGAGCGTATGGTGGGCGCTTAAAGAACTCAATAAAAAGAACCTGCTCTACGAAGGCCGACGCGTGCTCATGTACTGCACCCACTGCGAGACGCCCTTGGCCAAAGCCGAAATTGCCGCCGACAATACCTATAAGGATATTACCGAAGAGGCGGTAACGATAGAATTTAAACTAAAAGGGGATGAGCAGACGCGCGTGCTTGCCTGGACAACCACACCGTGGACGCTCCCCGGGAATGTTGCGCTCGCAGTCAACCTCGAAACCACGTACGTCACGCTTGAGAAAAAGGACGAAGGCGTGGGGCCGCTGGTGCGCTTCATTCTCGCGAAAGAACGGATTGAGGCAGTGTTTGGTGACAGCGAATTTTCTATAGTAAAAGAGCAAAAAGGTAAAGAGTTAGTCGGTCTCGAGTATGAGCCGCTGTACGACATACCGGCCCTGCGTTCAAAAAATTCCTACAAAATATATGCGGCCGACTTTGTCACCACCGACGAAGGCACGGGTGTGGTGCACACGGCGGTCATGTATGGCGAAGACGACTACGTGCTGGGGCTTAAAGAAAAGTTGCCACTGGTGCAGATGCTCAACCCCAACGGCACCTACAACGATGAAGCGCCGGAGTTGGTGCGCGGCGAATACATTAAAAAAGCCGAAGAAAAAATAAAAACAGACTTAAGCGCGCGCGGCTTGCTTTTTGAGAAAAAAATGCACACGCACTCGTACCCACACTGCTGGCGCTGTGGCACCCCGCTCATCTACAACGCGGTGCCGTCGTGGTTCGTCAATATACAAAAAATAAAAGCGCGGATGCTCGCGGAAAACGAAAGAATAACCTGGGTGCCGGGGCACCTCAAACACGGGCGTTTCCAAAAAATTGTCGAGAGTGCTCCTGACTGGACGATCTCGCGCAACCGCTTTTGGGCTTCGCCTCTGCCGATATGGAAGGAGAAGGGAGGGAAGGGCCTCATAGTCGTGGGTTCTCTCGATGAATTGTTAACCAAAACAAAAAAATCTGGTAACCGCTACTTTGTGATGCGGCATGGCGAAGCATTGAGTAATCTGCACAACGTCGTTGACTGCGGCGCTGATATAGAAAATCACCTCACGCCGGTGGGTAAAGCAGGGGTTGCGCACACGGGCGCGCAACTTAAGCGCGAGCATATAGACCTCATCATCATGTCGCCGGTCTTGCGCACACGAGAGACGGCCGCGCTCGTGCAAAAAGAACTTGGCCTGCCAGACTCGGCCGTCATGGTGGACGAGCGCCTGCACGAACTGCGCTTCGGTGTGTATGAGGGAAAAAGTTTGGAGGCCTGGGCCTGTTCCGCGACATTCCGTGAACGATTTGGCCAAGGGGTCGAGGGCGGGGAGTCGTATACGGATGTCCGCCGGCGCGTCGGAGATTTTCTCTTTGAGATGGAGCGGCGCTATGCGGGCAAACGCATCCTCTTGGTGACTCACGATTGTCCGGCGTGGCTTTTAGCAAGCGTGGCAGAACATAAAACGGCAGAAGAAATAATTACCGAAGACGATGGGACGCCGTATCTCACCCCCGGTGACTATACCGAAATTTCGTTTGTGCCGTTTCCGCACAATAAAAACTTTGAGCTCGACCTGCATCGCCCGTATATCGACTCGATAGTACTTACCGACGCGCGCGGCAACACCTATGAACGCATACCCGAGGTGGTGGACTGCTGGGTTGAGTCCGGCGCGATGCCCTTTGCTTCGGTGGGCTATCCGCGTGATATCTCGCGCGTGAACCCCGGGCGGTTCTTTGGATTATTCCCCAAACGCTATCCGGCGGATTTCATCGCCGAATATATCGGGCAAACACGCACCTGGTTTTATTATCTGCATGCCGTTGGGGTAGCGTTGTTTAATAAGACCTCCTTCCGCGCGGTAGCGGTGACGGGGAATATTCTGGCGGCCGACGGATCCAAAATGAGCAAGTCGAAGGGTAACTATACCGACCCGATGGAGCTCATGAATCGTTTTGGGGCGGACGCACTCCGGCTGGCACTTATGGGGAGCGTGGTCATGGCAGGAGAAGATTTTAACTTTCGTGATGAAGAGGTGCGTGAAGCCTCGCGCCCACTCGGCGTCTTGTGGAATTCCTGCCAATTTTTCGCACTCTATCGAGATAAGTGGGACGCCTCGGTTGACGCGGAGAAAAGTCCGCACATTCTTGACCGGTGGATGCTCGCACGCCTCGAAAGACTGGTGCGGGATGTTACCGTGGCACTTGAACATTTTGACACACCCGGGGCATGCCGGGCTCTGCGTGAAGGCATCGATGATTACTCAACCTGGTATGTGCGCCGCTCGCGCGAGCGCGTGCGCGGCACCGATGCCGCCGATATGCGCTTTACCTTGGCACTCCAGCGGCGCGTCTTGCTCGACTTTGCAAAACTGCTGGCCCCCATCACGCCCTTTCTGGCCGAGAGCATCTACCGCGAACTTAGGGGAGGAGAGGCGAGTGTGCATCTTGAATCGTGGCCCATGACCCTGCCTGAATCAAAGGGCGAGCAGAAACTCTTGGACGATATGGTGCTCGTACGCACCGCGGTCTCTTTGGCGCTCCAGGCACGCGAGAAAGCGGGCATAAAAATCCGCCAGCCGCTCGGGCTCCTTTCTGTTCATCCGAGCATTTTCCCCGCGGGCGAACATAGTTCGGCATATTTGGAAATTGTGGGCGAAGAAATAAATGTAAAAAAAGTTGAGCTCTCGGATACGGTCGACGTAACGACACTCGTGGCGCTCGACACCACGCTCACGCCGGAGCTCAAAGAAGAAGGGCTCGTGCGCGACTTCGTGCGCCGCATCCAGGCATGGCGCAAAGACGAAGGATTGGTTATCGCCGACCGGCCAGCCTACGAACTGGTCGTTTCAAAAGAAGAAGAATCGATTGCGAAGCAAAACAGCGACGCCATCATGGCGGCCGCCGGGCTCTCGGCGCTCACGGTAACTTTGAGAAAAGATGCATAAAATTTTTATCACGCGAGGGTTGGTACTCGGCAAGCGCGCGGCGGGGGAGGCGAACATTATCGCGCTCGTGCTCTGTGATGAGTTGGGGTTCGTGCGTGGTCGCGCGCAGAGCGCGCGGCTGGAGCGCTCAAAGCTGCGCTATGGGCTCGAGTCGCTCTCGCGTGGGCGCTTCACTTTTGTACGCGGGCGGCACGAGTGGCGGCTTATCGGCTCCTGTGAGCTCAGCCACGACTGCATCGCTCCCACAACACCAGGTCGTGCCTCGGGGAGAGCGCGTGCTGGCCGGATAGCCAAATTACTCATGCGGCTGATGCCGGGTGAAGAGCCGGTGCCAGGCTTATTTGGCGAAGTAGTTGAAGGGCTCCGAGTGCTTGCGCGAGCGCAGGCGGAAGAA
>CAIUOD010000039.1 GCA_903900775.1 Candidatus Adlerbacteria bacterium
GGCGCGCGGGGCGTTTACCTGCCCAGGGCGAGGTTGGCTACGATACCGCCATGCTTGGGAGCGAAGCACTCCAAGGCCCCAATGCGCCGACCCTACCCGTGCCGGTTGTGCCTTTGCCGGCCGCTATCAAACATGTGCGCGCGGGTGTTAAGCCAGACACCACCGTCGTGGGGGTTATTGCGGGTCTCCCAGAGGCTTCACGCTTTGCTGTACTGCTCAAAAATACGGGTGTCGCGGGTATGTTTTCAGGCACAGGGCCGATTACCGTTTTTGTGCCAGAGAATAAAGCCTTCGCGCTTTTGCCACCCGGCGCGCTCGATCTCACCAGCACTCAACTCAAGCGCCTTGTCGAATATCACGCGGTTAAAGGCAAGGGGCTGGATGTTAATGCAGAGTATGCCGGCACCGAGCAGGCGCTCTCGGGCGACATGCTTAACTTCAGTGTCCTTACGGGCGACCAAAGCGCACGCATCAACAGCGCGGTGGCGCTCAAAGAATATAAAGCGAGCAACGGCATTGTCTATGTCGTGAGTGAGGTATTGTTGCCGCCCGTCAATCCGCAGTAGTTGGTATGGAACAGTACCGGAGCTATTTTAAAGGGAAGCGTGTCGTGCTCATGGGGCTCGGGCTCCTGGGGCGCGGGGCGGGGGATGCGCGCTTTGTGGCCGAATGCGGGGCCGAAGTTGTAGTCACCGATTTGAAGAGCGAAGAGCAACTCCAGACTTCAGTCGAGGCACTGCGGAGATTCCCAAACATCACCTTTCATCTCGGCGGCCACCAGCTCGAGGATTTCAATAATAAAGATTTGATTATCAAAGCGGCGGGCGTGCCGCAAGATTCGGTCTATATCGCCGAAGCAAAAAAGAATCACGTCCCCGTTAGGATGAGCGCCGATCTCTTCGCCGAACTCTCGGGTCTCCCGGTTGTCGGTGTGACCGGCACGCGTGGCAAGTCGACCACTGCCTATATGATTGAGCATATTTTGAAACAGGCGGGCAAAAAAGTATTGCTCGGCGGCAATGTTCGCGGCGTCTCAACGCTCTCGCTCTTGCCTGAAGTTTCGCCCGAGACGATCGCCGTGCTTGAGCTCGACTCGTGGCAGCTCCAGGGGTTTGGCGAGGCGAAGACGAGCCCTCACGTAGCCGTCTTTACCACCTTCTATCCCGACCATCTTAATTATTACAAAAATAATTTGAGAGAATATTTCGCTGATAAAGCGCAGATTTTTCTTAATCAAAACGAGGATGACACCCTAGTGCTTGGCGAGCAGGTAGTACCGTTCATAAAACAATATAGCTATCACAATAAAATAAAAGCACACACCGCGGTGGTGGGCGCACAAGCTTTGCCAAAAAATATAAAATTGGAGATTCCCGGTGAACACAATCGCTATAATGCCGCCTTGGCGGCCGAAGCGGTTCGCGCGCTCGGGCTCGACGATGAAGTGATTAAGGCAGCACTCGAGACCTTCGAGGCGGTGCCCGGCCGCCTGCAGTTGGTTAAAGAAATTCGCGGCGTCAAGATCTACAACGACAACAACTCAACGACCCCCGAGGCGACGCTCGCGGCGCTCAGCGCGTTAAGCGCCGGGGAAAGTGATAAAAAAATTATTTTGATTTTTGGTGGCTCCGAAAAAAACCTTGATATGCAAGCGCTTTTGGACGGGATCCCTAAAGTATGCAAAAAAACACTTTTGCTCGGCGGCGCGGGCACCGAGCGCATCAAGAATAATCTGCCGGACGTAAAAGTATATGACAGTATTGCGCCTGCTGTTGCCGATGCGTTCGATGCGTCCGAGCCTGGCGATGTTCTCTTATTCTCTCCCGCCTTCGCCTCCTTTGGCATGTTTAAAAACGAATATGAGCGCGGTGACCAATTCATGGCGGCAGTAGAACAGTTGAAATGATATGGACGAAGTAGATACAAACGCCAAAATCATTTGGGATTACATGCTGATGCATCACGAGCTCAAGAAGGCTGATGCCATTTTAGTATTTGGGAGTAGCGACATTCGCCCTGCAGAAAGAGGAGCGGAGTTATTTTTTGAAGGCTGGGCGCCACTCCTTGTATTTTCTGGTGGATTTGGGAGGAAAACAAAAGATTGGGATAAGTCGGAGGCGGAGAAGTTTGCAGACATTGCTATACATAAAGGCGTGCCTGCGGATAAGATTTTGAAAGAAACTGCCTCGACTAATAGCGAACAGAATGTTTTGTTTACCAAAAAACTTCTGGAAGAAAAAGGACTCAACTTGCACCGGTTTATCGTAGTACACAAGCCGTACATGGAACGGCGCACCTACGCGACGTTTAAAAATTTCTGGCCAGAACCAGAAATAATAATGTCATCATCCCAACTCTCGTTTCAAGAATATGTAACGAGTGAAGAATACAAAGAAAAGACAATTAATATAATGGTGGGCGATTTGCAGCGCATCAAAGAATACCCAGCAAAGGGATTCCAGATACCCCAAGAAATCCCGGACGAAGTTTGGGATGCGTACGAAAAGTTGGTGGCACTTGGGTATACCAAGCATTTGATCGCAAAGTGAATTTGCGAGAAGCGGATTGGTTATTTGTTTATAACCACGATTAGATTAAGCCCGTTATTTTTTGTTTTATTGCGCGTGCTCCAAAAGCGTGGGTCGGTATACGTATCAACACCATCGTGTTGTATGTGTCCAGAAGGTATGCCCGCTTTTATGCACTGATTCTTAATGAGTGCAAAGAGGTCTATCTTGCCCTCCTCCGGTTCCCCTGCGACGCACTCGCTGCCGTAATTCTGCAGTATCCACCCGATCATTTTTTTGTTCAGAGATTCGAAGAGGGGATAGTCGAAAGGATGCGAAAAATGTTCCGCACCAATACCGATACAAACTAGTATTGAAATGTCTTTTGGATTCCAACCGGTGAATGCGAGTACCGAAAAAACAACGCTTTCATATTGACGGGTCTGGCCGTCGGCCGCTATTCCTTTTCTGTCCAGTACCGAATCTCGTCCCGCGTGCGCAATAACAACTTCTCCCGTTTTCCCATTGTAAAAAACAATAGTAGGGCAATCTCTTGTCAGAATGCCAGCCGCCTGCCCTTTTTGCAGTACCACGGCGTCAAGTTGAGTGCCGGTTAAAACCTCGCATCCCCCAACGCTAAACCTGGCCGGGAAATCGGCATAGGTGCCAACTTTCGCATTAAATTTATGGACCTGCGGTGCGGCCATATTTTTTAGATTCAAATAGTGCAAGATAGGAACCACTTCGTCAAAAGAGTCGGCGTCTTTCCATCCGCGGTTTAATTCGCCGAACGTGTGGGGACGCCCATATGCAACAATACGGACAAGGCCGAGCGAATATTCTACAGTAGATGTGTCCATAGCTTGGTTGGCATTTTATCACTATACTACGGCAGTAATGAAACAAAGAACTAAATCCATCGGCGTATTTGATTCTGGATTTGGAGGGCTGGCGATTTTGAAGGAAGTCGTTAAACAACTGCCGGACTACCACTACGTTTATTTAGGCGATAATGCGCGCAGCCCGTATGGTTCACGTTCGATGGAAACGGTCTACAAATTTTCCACACAAGCCGTGGATTTTTTATTCGCGCACGATTGCGAATTGATTATCTTTGCCTGCAATACGGCCTCGGCCGACGCTTTGCGTAGAATCCAGCAAACATATTTACCGAAAAAATATCCAAGCAAACGCATTTTAGGCGTGGTTGTGCCAGCGCTTGAAGAAGCTCTCGAGCGCACCCGCAATAATCGCGTTGGGGTCTTAGCGACCGAAGGCTCAGTAGCTTCGGGCGCATTCTCGCGTGAGCTCCATAAAATGAATAGCAAAATTAAGACTTTCCAACAGCCAGCGCCGCTCCTGGTGCCACTTATCGAGGCGGGTGAACATCGCTCAAGGGCGGCGCAGTTAATTTTGAAAAACTATCTTGCGCCGCTCCTGCGCAAAAATATCGATACGCTTATCTTGGGTTGCACCCACTACGGGCATCTCGAGCGGCAGATCAAATGCTTGATGGGGAAGCGAGTGCAGGTGGTATCCGAGGGCTCGGTAGTTGCGCGTAAATTGGCAGATTATTTAGAGCGGCATCAAGAGATAGAGTCGAAATTATTTCGTCGGCCCCGCATTGATTTTTACTCGACCGATTTGAGCGAACGATTTCAGAGACTCGGGGCGGTATTCTTTGGCAAGCCGATCCGTACTCAAAAGGTCGAATTGGAGTAAGATGCAATGATGCAGAGCGGCAAAAAGATATATATCGTGGGGATTGGCGGCATTGGGCTCTCGGCATTGGCCCAACTATACAAACATGCGGGGGCCGAGGTCTCGGGCTCGGATAGGAGCGAACAGCCGACCACGAAGCTTTTGCGCGAGAAAGGTATCGATATATTTATTGGGCACGATGCCGCGAACGTGCCTCTGGATGCCGGTCTTCTCGTCTACAGCGATGCCATCCCAGAAGACAATCCCGAGCGCGCACGAGCGCGCGAACTCGGCATAACCGAGCAGAGCTATTTCGAAGCGCTCGGGCAGGTAGCGAACCAGAAAAAAGTTATCGCGGTTGCGGGCGCACACGGCAAAACCACGACCACGGCGATGCTCATCGATGTTCTCGAGGCGGCCGGTCTCGACCCCGCGGCGGTAGTCGGCTCACTGCGCGCCAAGAGCAAGAGCAATTTCAGGGCGGGCGATGGCGAACATTTTATCGTCGAGGCGGATGAATTTAAGCGGCACTTTCTCAATTTCAATCCTTTTATTCTTATCATCACCAATATCGACGCTGATCATCTCGACTACTATCGCGATATCGCCGACATCCAATCAGCCTTTCGCGAGCTGGCGCAAAAAGTTCCCCAAGGAGGTTTTGTGGTATGTGATGTACGGGATGAGAAAGTATTACCAGTTATTGAGGGCCTCACCTGTACGGTCGTCGATTATCGAAAATATTTTGATCCAGAACTTCCACTCAAAGCGCTTCCTCTTCATCGCATCAATGCGGCGGCGGTCCTGGCGGTTGCGGATATTTTAAAAATTAGCCCCTCGACTTCGCTCAGAGCGCTGAAAGAATTCAGCGGCACGTGGCGACGATTCGAATATCGAGGAGAGATGCAAAATGGCGCGTTGCTTTATGATGACTATGCGCACCATCCGGTTGAGATTAAGGCGACGCTCAAAAGCGCGCGAGAAAAATTCCCCGGGAAACGCATTGTGATCGCCTTCCACCCACACCTCCGGAGCCGTACCGAGGCGCTATTTAATGATTTTGTTCAGGCATTTACCGATGCTGACGAGATAGTGCTCGCGCCCATTTTTGTGGCTCGCGAAGAGCCCGATTCCGCAGTCTCCAGCGAACTATTGGCGGCAAAAATTCGTGAGCGAGGTCAAAAAGCTACTGCCCTCGGCTCGCTTTCGGAGGTTGCAGGCTATCTAGTAAAAAACACTCGCGCGGACGATCTCGTCATTACCATGGGCGCGGGGGATATTTATACGATAATGGAAAGGCTTGTAGCCGCATGACTATGAAAAATGAAATAGGCAAGCTTTCGGTCGTCGCGACTCCCATCGGCAATCTCGAGGACATCACTTTGCGCGCACTACGGATGTTAAAAGAGGCCGACGTCATTGCCTGTGAAGACACGCGTGTCAGTAAAAAACTTTTGTCGCATTACGATATTCATGCACCCGTAACCTCATTTCACTCCAATAGTGGTACAAAGGGGTTTGAAAAAATTCTTGAATTGCTGGAGGAAGGGAAACACGTCGCGCTTATTTGCGACGCCGGCACACCAGGCGTCTCCGACCCTGGTCTGGAATTGGTCTCGAGAGTAAGAGAGAAGTTTGAACAAAATCCTGTTCAAATCGAAACCATCCCGGGGCCCTCGGCGCTTGCGGCGGCACTCTCGATTGCGGGCCTGCGTGCGGCCTCGTTCACGTTTTATGGATTCTTGCCATTGAAGAAAGGCCGCGAGACACTGTTTAAAGAAATTGCCGCGAGTGAACGCGCCTGCATTTTTTATGAATCTCCTCATCGGATCATGAAAGCCCTTGAGTCGCTCATAAAAGTCCTTGGCGAAGAGCGTCGAGTAGGGATCTTTCGCGAGCTTACTAAAATACATGAGGAGTCAATAATCGGTTCGGCCTCGGAGGTAAAAACGGTCCTTGAACAAGACCCGCAAAAACAGCGTGGCGAATTTGTCGTCATTGTTGAGGGTGCGTAATTTTGTGGTAACATGAGCCCATGTCAAAAGAGACGGGGATTTTGTTTGCCGGCCTGCTCGTTTTCCTCACGCCGTTTTTGGGCATCCCTGGCTCGTGGCGTACCGTTATATTGGTTATCCTCGGCGCGACTATCGCCGTTCTCGGCTTCCTTTTACGTGGCGAATCTTTGAGCCACGTCCCGGCGGCAAAAAATACTTCTTCCTCGCACCCACATTCTCAACAAGCTTTTGTCGAAAGTTCTGCCGCTGTGCCAGAGGTCGAAGTCAATCCATAACTCGAGAGCGCCCGAGGGCGCTCTTTTTCGTTTGCTATACTATGCATATGCAGGAAAATCCCGAGCAGATAACCTATTTTGCTAAAACCAACGCGCGTGGTGGCGAAGTGCCCTTCGGCATCAAGCGGCGCGATCGGGTGCGCCACATGTATGTCATCGGCAAGACCGGCATGGGGAAGTCGACCTTGCTCGAGAATATGGCCATTCAGGATATTCGCAACGGCGAAGGCATGGCCTTCATCGACCCGCACGGCTCGACCGCCGATCGCATCATGGAGTATGTGCCGGAGCATCGCATTAAAGATGTCGTCTACTTCGCGCCGTTCGATATGGAGTATCCGGTCGCCTTCAACGTGATGGAAGATGTCGGCTACGACAAGCGCCATCTGGTCGTCTCGGGCTTGCTCTCGGCATTCCGCAAAATTTGGGTGGATGCGTGGAGCGCGCGCATGGAGTACATCCTTTCCAACACCCTCTTGGCGCTTCTGGAGTATCCGGGCGCAACTCTGCTGGATGTCAATCGCATGCTCATCGGCAAAGCGTTTCGCAAGAAGGTCGTCGATAATGTGACCGATCCTATTGTGAAGAGTTTCTGGGTGGATGAATTTGCTAACTATACCGACCGCTATACCCAAGATGCGACACCTGCCATCCAAAACAAGATCGGGCAATTCACGAGCAATCCGCTCATTCGCAATATCGTCGGCCAGCCAAAATCTTCTTTTGATATCCGAAAGATAATGGATGAGAAAAAAATCCTCATCATGAATCTCTCCAAAGGGCGCGTCGGCGAGGTGAACGCCACACTCTTGGGGAGTATGCTCGTAACGAAGATTTATCTGGCGGCGATGTCGCGCGCCGATGTGCCCGCGGGGATTTTAGCGGGGCTCCCGTCGTTCTATTTTTATGTGGACGAGTTTCAAAACTTCGCCAACCAAAGTTTTGCCGATATTCTCTCGGAGGCGCGCAAATACAAACTCAATCTTATCATTGCGCACCAGTATATCGAGCAGATGGAGGAAGAAGTGCGCGACGCGGTCTTCGGCAACGTAGGGACGACCGTCGCCTTCCGCGTGGGGCCGTTCGATGCCGAGGTGCTTGAAACGATCTTCCAGCCGCAGTTTATGCAGACCGATCTGGTCAACCTCGGTTTCGCGCAGATTTATCTCACGCTTATGATCGATGGCGTCGGCTCGCCGCCGTTCTCGGCAACCACCTTGTCGCCGTTTGATCCGCCGCCCGAGCGCTTTGTGGAAAAAGTATTGGAAAATTCGCGTGCGCAGTTCGGCAAGTCGCGCATTGAAGTTGAAGAAGCTATACGCATTTGGAATCAAGTTGACGAAAAGCCGCGCCCAGCTCCCCGGGCCGAAGCCCCTCGGCCTGCCCCTACGGCTCCCCGGCCCTTTGTTCAGGAGGCCCGGCCTACACCAGTAACTTCAAAACCGCCTGTCCGAGAATCTCCGCCTGTTCGGGAAGCCGCTCCAGCGCCCACCCGCTCGCATCGGGAGGCGCCGGCACACGTCCCACGCCCGCAGGGCGCGGGGAGTCTGCGCGAGGCGCTCGCGCAGGTGACGGGGGAAAAAGTGGAGAAAAAAGAGGGTCTCAAAGAAACCCTTGGTAAGATAGTAGAGAAGCCCGCCGAATTGTCCGGGGACGCGTTGCGCGAGGTGCTCAAGGTGGACGGCAATTTTAATGAAACGAGCAAGTAGCATAGCGCTAGGAATATTTTTTATCGCGTCGTACCTCATTCCCGCGAGAGTGTTTGCCGCGGTGCAAATAAATGAAGTAATGTACGACCCGCCCGGGAGCGATACCGGGCAGGAATGGATAGAACTTCTTAACACGGGGGCGGCCGCGGTCGATCTCACGAGGTGGAAATTTGTTGACGGCGGGAGCGCGACCAAGCATGGGCTCAATGTGCCACCTAAAAATGGCGGCATCGGATCAATCACGATTACTCCCGGCGGATATCTCATCATTGCTGACGATGCGGCGACTTTCGAGGCGGCTTATCCCACGGTCCAGAATGTCATCGATAGTACGATGAGTATACCGGATGTGGTGGGCGGCGCCACCGCGACCTTACAGCTCATTGATGACCAAGGCGCGGTCGAGGATTCGATTACGTATTCATACGACTCCTACGCGAGCAACAAAGGCAATAGCCTCCAGCGCACCGACGGCGGCCAGCTTATCTCGGCTCTGCCAACCCCGGGCGCCGCAAACACAAGCGTGCCCTATGTACCGCCAAGCGGCACAACCCCAAATACCAGCACTACAACGCCAGAAACTAACTCGGCTACCGATGTGCTGGTGGGGTCGGTGCCTTCTTATGTCCCGCCACCTCTGCCGCAACTGTTTGCTGATGCGGGTGAGGACCGTACGGTCATCGTCGGTGCTGATACAGAATTCGATGGTCAAGCTTACGGCCGAGACCGTAACGTGATCGAAAGCGGTGTTCGGTTTTTGTGGAATTTTGGCGACGGTTCGACAGCCGAAGGGCCGAAAGTCCTCCACCATTTCGAGTATCCCGGCCGCTATGCCACGGTGCTCTATATCGCGGAGGCCTCAGAGGCATTTTCAGACGAAGTTATCGTGACGGCGGAGCCCGCCAAACTTGCATTCCTTGCGCTACCTGATGGGGGTGTTGCTATCGAAAATCGCGCCGGGCGCGACCTCGATCTTTCTGGCTGGCTAGTCCAACAATTTGAGCACTACTTCACACTCCCGAGCCATTCGATTATCCTCTCCGGCGCGACGATGAAAATATCGCAAAAAACACTCGGTTTCTGGAGCCAGCCCGCGGCCGAACTTGAATACCCCAATGGCGCTCTCGCACTGCACGCAGGCGAGAATACAGCCACGCCTTCTGAAATCACTGAAACAAAAGCGGCTCCGATGATAGTGAGCCCCTCGGTACCCGCAGTATTACCCCCAGTGCCTCAAGCGGCGGCGGTAGCTACGGCAGTCAAAAGTGTTTCGATCGCGGCTTCCGTTGCTGCCCCAATAGCGTCGGCTACTTCGGCGGTTACCGCATCTCCTACCTCGCCGCATACGTCGATTTTTTGGGAAGAATTAGTGATGGGTGTTGTGGGTGTTTTGGCGCTTGGCGCGGCAGGGTTTTGGTATTTCAGATTATCAATCGCTGACATTTCCGCCCCAAGCAAGACTGAAACGATTCCCGGGGCCGACGAGTTTGAGATAGAGTAACAACTATGGAACCCAAGAAAACCGTCCTGGTGACCGGCGGGGCGGGCTTTATTGGTTCGCATCTATGCGCACGCCTGGCCGAGCAGGGACATCGGGTTATCTCGCTCGATAATTATTTCACCGGCTCAAAAGAGAATCATGTCGCGGGCGTCGAATATCGCGAGGGCCATAC
>CAIUOD010000040.1 GCA_903900775.1 Candidatus Adlerbacteria bacterium
CACGGGGATACCATCCTCTTTGATCCTGCGAATGATGTCCACTTTTACCTCTGCGGCGACGCGGTGTCCTTTGTTACTACTCATATGGTTACTGTGTGGTTAATCTCGACCTGGTGTCAAATATATGGGGTCCGGGTCAGTATTGCTCGAGAGTATATCGGACACGCATTTTTTGTCTCCTCTCCTGAACCCCGGAGAACGGGTGCGCTTTCGGCGCAATGTTTCGATGATCTTCTGTATACATCGTAGCATGGTAGGGGAGTCTTGTCAATATAATCATGACACTCGAAATTGACTTGCAGAGCATATGGAACATGGTAATATTGGAGTATGTCAATAAATCTTGACTATAATATAGCCGAAGAATTGGCGGCGTTTGGCTTAAATGAGAAGGAGTCAGCCGTGTATCTCGAGCTCCTGCGCGGTGGAGAAATGAGTGCCATTTCAGTCAGCAAGGCTATCGGCCTGCACCGGCAGTTTGTCTATAACGCGCTGGCGGTGCTCAAGGCGAAAGGATTGGTTTTGCAGATAGGCGAGGCGCGCTCGGTGTGGCGCGCGGTAAATCCACGCAAGTTTATGGCGCTCGCCGAGGAGCAAGAACTCCGCGCGGCAAAACTCTCGGAGCAATTGCTCGCCGTGATGGCACAGAAGGCGGGCCAGGAGTTTGAAGTGACCGAAGGGACGAACGCTTTTCGCATCCGCTCGGTCGAGAATATGCGCCAGGCGCCGCACAACTCGACGTGCCTCATGGTCTGCGGCGCGTGGGACAAATATTTTGAACAAATCGGCGAACGAGCGCACCTCGAGTGGGAGCGGGTGCGGCTGGCAAAGGGGATCCGCTTCCGCATCATTGGGCCGAAGTCATTCCGCACCGCGATGAGCAGGGAAGCGAACGATCGCGCGCTCACCGACTACCGCATCTTCCCCGGGCTTGAAGAAAATCTGGTTAATATTGTGACGTTTGCCGACCATGTCGATTTTGAAATCTACGGCGAGCCGCACCTCACCTTTAGTATAAAAAACTTTGAAGTCGCCGAGAGTCAGCGCCGCTTCTTCGAAGCCCTCTGGGAAAAATCCGAGGAGTTGTAAGAATTTACCGGTACACTTCATGGTCTCCGACGGCGAGAAGCGCGGCGGATTTTTTGTCTTTTTTCAACCATCCAAAAACGATGCGGTAGCGATAATTGACCGAAAAACTCCAAAAACCAGCCAGCTTGCCTTTTAATTTATGCACATGCAACGTTTGATGATTAGTCGGATTTTTGAAAAGCTCAATTTTCTCAAACGCTTCGTACTGAAGTTCGCGCGGCAGTTTTTTGAACTGGCGTCTGAATTGCGGCGTTAAATCAACCGACAGCATGATTATGATTATAGATCGAGAAGTTTTCGAAGATCACCCTTGAGAAGCCTGCCCTCGTTTACTTCGCGCTGTGCCTGCAAGACGGCTTCGACGGCTTCGTCTTCGGCAAATTTTGCGAGCGCGCGACGAACAACCTGGGCTTTATTGTCGGCCTTGCCTTCTTTTATATAGCTCTGTATGAACTGCTCCTGTTCGGGAGAGATGGGGATGGATAGGGTAGTCATAAATGTATGATTATTTAATATGATACTATCATATACCAAGCGCTAAAAAGCGCAACTATTTCCTCCGTTTGCCGTGGAAGGCTTGGTGGACTTCGCGGAGGTGTTTGTCGGTCACGTGGGTATAGACCTGGGTCGTGGCGATGTTGGAGTGGCCCAGCAGAGCTTGCACCGAGCGCAAATCCGCGCCATTTTCTAAAAGGTCGGTAGCAAAAGAGTGGCGGATGACGTGCGGGGTTACCTTGCGCGTGATGCCCGCTTTGACGGCGTATTGTTTTATCATCCGCTCGACCGAGCGCGGCGTGAGCCTTAAATCGCTATCGTGTTTGCCGACTTTGCCCCCCGCGCGGCCATAGTGGATGAAAAGCGCTTCGTCGACATCGGCGCGCTTGGCCAAATAATTTTTAATCGCTTGCTTGGCCTCGGGCGAGAGGAAGACGACGCGCACCTTCTCGCCCTTGCCGCGCACCGAGAACTCGTCGCGCGTGAGGTCGAGGTCGCGATTGAGCGCGCAGAGCTCCGAGACGCGCAGCCCGGTTGAGAAGAGGAGCTCGAGGAGCGCTTTATCGCGCAGTGACCCTGCGTCGCCTCCTTTTGGCGCCGCTAGTAGCCTATCGAGCTCGGCGCTTGAGATGAGATCGAGATCGCGACCGCCGACTTTGGCCAGCTCGATGCGTTCGGGGTTTAATGACTCGACATCGCGCTTGCGCAAAAATTTGAGGAAGGCGCGCAAAGAAATCATGTAGTAATTCTGTGTCTTGTGCTTCATGGTGCCCGAGGTGCCTGGCTGGCGGTTGAGGTGGAGGCGGAATTCGCGCACCGATTGCTCGGTGATGGCCGCGGGGTTGGTGAGCTTGGAGAAGGAGAGAAAGCGCGAGAGGTAGCGGTCGTAGTTCTCAACCGTCTTCACACTTCGGCCTTTTTCGATCTCCAAATACTCCAAAAACTGCTGTTTGAACTCTTTGAGGTCGCTCCGGGCCATGATTCATCTATTGTATCCCGAAATGGCCCAAAATATTGTGCGACGTAAAGAATAGGTGAATATTAAGAGAGCACTTGCTTAAAATCCCCTGCTGTGCTAAGGTTAATTGGTGCTTACCAAGACCAAAAAGACCAAGGTAATTAAGGAGGCGGCCATCCATCCGACCGATACCGGCTCGCCTGAAGTGCAGGTTACCATTTTGAGCAAACGCATCGACGAATTGGCCACCCACCTCAAGAAACACCTCAAAGACAAGCACAGCCGCCACGGCCTCTTGCAGATGGTTGCTGACCGCCGCTCGCATTTGAAGTATTTGGAAGTAAAAAACAAGCGCCGCTATAACGCGCTCGTGAAGAAGCTCGGCCTCAAGCGCTAAGCGCACCGCGCTTCATCTTTAAACGTATATACGAGGGTGTATACTTCGTTGGTAGGCATTTTTTATCAGTTGTTTCGGTTCGTTTTTATTAGTATTCGTTAGTTCATTAATTTATATGGCAATCATCAAACACAAAAGCCAGCGTGTCGGCATTTTTATAGACACGCAAAATCTCTATCACAGCGCAAAAAATCTCTATCACGCCAAGGTTAACTTTGGCGCGGTGGTGAAAGAGGCGCTCGCGGGCCGGGTGCTCATCCGCGCGGTGGCCTACGTCATCCGCACCGAGAGCGAGGAAGAAAAAGGCTTTTTCGAGGCGCTCAACAAGCTTGGCATCGAGACGCGAGTCAAAGACATTCGCATCTTCGCCGGCGGCGCTAAAAAGGCCGACTGGGACATTGGTATGGCGATGGACGCGCTGGCTATGGCCAACAAGCTCGACACCATTATCTTGGCGACCGGTGACGGCGACTTTGTCCCGCTCGTCGACTACCTCAAATTTACCCAGGGCTGCCAGGTGGAGGTTATCGCCTTCGGCAAAAGCGCGGCCGGCACCTTGCGCGAGCATGCCGACGACTTCATCGACATCTGCGACGACCCCAAGACCTATCTCATCGGCTATCGCGGCGGTTCCAGCACTGGCAAAGGGTTCTTCTCTTCGACGTTTAGCGGCACCCAGCCTTCCGCAGAGGAGGGGGTAGACGTCGGCACTGAAGTCTACGACGACGACACCGACGAGGCGTAAAAACTTAAAGTATAAAAGCAGATACCGCCGCTTTCCATCAGGAAAGCGGCGGTTTTCGTGTGTGGCTCACTGTCAGTGCAATCCCGCTATTATGATCAGGCAGCCGCCGAGGAGTGCCAACGACGCAGAGCCCGCGTAACAGAACAACACCTCAATTGCTGCTTTATGGGCGCCCCACCTTTCATCCTCCCAGGTTTCTATCACGATGGGGGTCGTACGGATGAGGGATGCTTTTTTGTAGGCCGCGAATGCGCCGAACAGAAGCACCAGACCTATGACGGCTAGCATTTCTTCTCTCCCGATTTCAACTGCCCGCGGAGGGATTCCAGGGCTAACTATTTCGGATAGTAGCGTAATATATTTATTGCCTTTTATCAATGTTCTGCCAATACTACAAAAATGCGCTATAATCCAAAGCGTTATTAGTGTGCGGTAATCGTGCGAAGGGCGCGAATACGTAGGCCTTCGCCTCCCGATAGGCGGGAAGTGGGGAGACCTAACATTCGCGAACTTCGCCCATAAAAAGCAATGCAATCGAAGAAGTTCGAAATGGAGTTGGGCGGCAAGAAGCTCGTCGCCGAGTTTAGCGATTTGGCCGAGCAGGCGGACGGCTCGGTTATCTTGCGTTTGGGCGAGACGGCCGTTTTAGCCACGGCGGTCATGAGCGCGAAGACGCGCGACGATATTGATTATTTCCCGCTCACGGTTGACTACGAGGAGCGTTTTTATGCCGCCGGGCGTTTGCTCGGCAGCCGCTTTGTGCGCCGCGAAGGCCGCCCCAGCGAAGAGGCGATCCTTTCGGGCCGCGCTATCGACCGCACCATCCGGCCGCTCTTCCCCCAATATCTGCGCAACGAAGTGCAGGTGATTATCACTGTGCTCGCACTCGGCGAGGACGACCCGGATGCGCTCTCGATCAACGCCGCCTCGCTTGCCTTGGCGACCTCGAGCATCCCGTGGCAAGGGCCGGCAGCGGCGGTAAGAATTGGCAAAGCGAAAGGGGAATCGGTTTCGGGGACATCCGCCGGGGAATCACTTTCTCCAGCTGCAGGACTGCAAGGGGACGCTTCCGAAAATGATTCCCCGGCTTCTTTCATCACCAACCCGACCTACAAACAGCGCGAAGGCGCGGCGCTCGATATCCTGTGCTGTGGCAAAGACGGCACGGTCAACATGATTGAAATCGCGGCCAAAGAAGTCCCCGAAGCGGATGTCGCCGCGGGCCTGGCGCGCGCGGTTGAGGAGCAAGAAAAAATCCTCGCCTTCCAAAATAAAATCGTCAAAGAAATAGGCAAAGCCAAGCGCGACGCAACCGCGCCCGAGTTGCCCGCGCCACTGCTCGCGCTCTACGAAAGTGAATTCGCCAAAAAAATGCACGAGGCGGTTTTCTGCGGCACGCCGGGCAAAGACGCCATCCACGAGTTGGCGCACGCTTGGATGGATCGCGCCAAAGAAGTCGACACCGCAAAAGAATTCAATCAGGGTGTCGCGAAGCGATTCTTCGAAGACAAAGTCGACGAAGAGATCCATCGCGGCGCGGTCGAGGATAATCAGCGCGCCGACAATCGCTCGTTTGGCGAAGTGCGGCCGCTCTTCGCCCAGGCGGGCGGTGTCTCTTCGATACTCCACGGCTCGGGCATCTTCTATCGCGGGGGGACGCACGTCTTCACCGCGCTCACCTTGGGCGGCCCGGGCGACTCGTTGGTGGTGGACACTATCGAGGAGCCCGAGGCCAAAAAACGCTTTATGCACCACTACAATTTCCCGCCGTTCTCCGGCGGCGAGACCGGGCGCATGGGCGGGCTCAACCGCCGCATGATTGGCCACGGTGCCCTGGCCGAGAAATCGCTCGCGGCGGTCATCCCTGATAAAGATCTCTTCCCGTATACCATCCGGCTCGTCTCGGAGTGCTTCGCCTCCAACGGCTCAACCTCGATGGGCTCGGTCTGTGCCTCGACCTTGGCGCTCATGGACGGCGGCGTGCCGATCACGGCGCCGGTTGCCGGCATCGCGATGGGGCTGATGCTCTCGCCTAACTACGAGCAGGACAAAAAATATAAAGTCTTGACCGACATCCAGGGGCCGGAGGACGAATTCGGCGATATGGACTTTAAAGTCGCGGGGACGCGCGCGGGTGTGACCGGCGTGCAGATGGATATTAAATTGGCGGGCGTGCCGCTCCCAATACTCACTGAAGCACTTTCTGCCGCTCGCGCCGCGCGCCTTTCTATCCTCGATGTGATTGAGAAAGAGTTGCCTGCGCCGCGCGCCTCAATTAGCCCGCGTGCGCCGGAGATCATTGTGATGAAAGTGCGCCCCGAGCAAATTGGCCTCGTCATCGGCGGGGGCGGCAAAACGATCAACGGCATCAAAGACGCTTCACTCGCCTCGGACATCACGATTGAAGACGACGGCTCGATCTTTATCACGGGCAGTAACGGCTCGGCACAAAAAGCAAAAGAAATGATCGAAGCGGTCGTGAAGGAATACAAGCCCGGCGAAATGTACGACGGCGAAGTGACCCGAATGATGGACTTTGGCGCCTTTGTGCGCATCGGCCCCGGCAAAGATGCCGAAGGATTGGTGCACGTCTCTGAAGTCGCACCCTTCCGCATCGAGAAAATCGCCGACGCTGTGGCAGTGGGGGAGAAAGTTCGCGTTATGATAAAGGAGGTGGACGAAAAAGGCCGCCTCAACCTCTCGATCAAAGCGGCCGACCCAGAGTTCGCGGCACGCAAAGGCCTCGTCGCATCAACCAACACCTATGCCCCCAGAACAGACACCCACGAACGGCGCGAAGGAGGCGCTCCCGGGCGCTTCAATCGACCTCGGTAAGGTCCTCCTTCCCGATCCCGAATTACATACGCCGGGTAATGCCCAGCGCGCAAACGCGGGCGAGCTTTTAGCACAAGAGCAGAAAGCGGCGGCGGCCCCGCCGCCGCCGCCTCCCGCGCCGCTCCCCAAACCCGCGGCGAAAAATCCTTCGTCCATCAATCCTCTCGAGACATTCCAGGGTGACATACAAGGCATGTTGGGCGGCCAAGAGGTCTCGGCGGTCGCCATCGCGACGGCCCAAGCTAAAGCGCGCACTCATCCAATTAACCCTGGCATCTTAACCATGCCTGCAGAGGGCCAAGCGGGGCCAGTCGAGCTTGAAGACGAGAATAAAGAATATTGGGTCACCCTCGGGCGCCGCATAGCGTTTATCGCGGGCGGCATTCTCTTGGCGGCGGCCGCGGCGGGAGTGGTTACCTATGCGGTCTTGCGCCCCACGAGCGTCGCGGTGCATCAAGCGGCCGAGGTGCCCTTCATCTCGGTTGATGACGCCAAAGCTCTGCTCATCGGGGCAAAAGATTCGCGCACCACCGTGATGGAAGATTTGATGGGGCTCAAGCACAACGAGTCGCTCACGCCGGGGCTCATCGCCTCGTTTGTCCCCGCGCTCGCCTCAACGAGCCCTTCGGTCCCGGCCGTCACCATGACGGCCCAAAAGTTTCTCCCGATTTTGGCCCCAACGATGCCCGAGGGGCTCCTGCGCGGGCTTGGCAGCAACTTCCTTATAGGCGTGCACTCGTTTAATAATGCTAACCAATCGTTTTTAATAATTACTGCCAATAACTACGAGCAGGGCTTCGCCGGTATGCTCGCGTGGGAGGCGACGATGGCAAAAGATTTGGCGCCGTTTTTCCCCTCGATGGATTCGACAAGCTCACCCCAAGCCAGCACGCAAATTATCTCAAGCAGTTTCACGGATCAAGTCATCGGCAATCACGACGCGCGTGTCTTGCTCGACCAAAGCGGCCAGCCCGTTTTGTTGTGGGCGTTTCTCGATCGGCAGACCATTGTCATCACCACCAATCAATACACGCTGGGCGAAATCATCTCGCGCCTCAAAACCGCTCCCGTCACCCCCGTCCCCGGGCAGTAAATATATAAAAAGCAAAAACCGCAGGAATATTTCATCCTGCGGTTTCTAAGTCTGTCGTTCGCGTCGTCTCATCGCAACCATCGGGTTGCGAGGCGCCATCCAAACCAATTTCCGATCGGTATAGCCAAAAGTATCAGTCCAGCAGGAATTAATTTGAATTCCGACACCCTGTATATAGTGAATGCTATATAAAAGGCATCAAATAATAGGATGACGCCCAGCAGGCCTAATCCTGGTTCCGTGTCGTCCGTTTCCTTGAAAAGTTTGGCGATTACCCCCAAGACTCCCCAAAACAAAAACGCCATGACGACATATACATACTGTTCGACAGCACCGAGCCCGCTCATCTCTTTGGCCTCCTTGTCGGTTTTACTATCCTAATACTTCGTTCTTCACATAATACTTCGTCCCTCATAACGAACCAGTTGGCAGCGAATGAGATAAGAGCCGTCAATCCGAGCGTCAAGCGAAATTCACCCACAGACGCAAGTTCTCCCGTTACAGCGACTATAAGCCCCCACAACGAGGCGACGTAGGTTACGAAGACACAAAACTTTGAGAATCCACGCATTTTCTTGGTCCTCCTTGGGCCTGTTTGAGTTGTGAAGAACTTCTCTCAGAGAGTCCAAGCAGCTTACCTGAACTTCTCAGCAGAGGGGAGTATAAAGTGCCGTGCTCTCGGTTCGGCTCGTAGATCACCTTGCCTTTTTGGAACCGAATCGAGAGAACCTAATAAATGAGCCAAAATAGAAGACCGTTGCCAGTCCAAAAATGACCAGCAGTCCCGCCGTTGCAGTTCCCATACCGTAGAAATATAGGTTAATGAGGGCAACACCCACTAATGATGCGCAGAAAGTCCCGAGTACAAACAAAAGAATTGTGGTGCCATTCCATACCCACTTCTTTTCCGACTCTACGTTTGTCATCTTTTTAACCCTTCTATTTGGTCTGCCATTTCAGCGACCTTCTGCTGTATATAATAAAGCAATAGGCAGGTTATGTCAATAGATAGTCATACTTTTAATTCTATAAAAACAAGACCGAAAAACTTGACAAATAAGCTAGTTTTGAATAGTATAGTCATGAATATATGACTGATAAAAATGAGGTATCAGGTGGCGATTATCTGCAAAGTGCCGTTAAATCAGGCCTTTCGGGCAAAGGGGCGACTGTGTATGTGGCGCTTTTGGAGGCCGGGGTCGCCTTGCCACCCAAGGCGATTATCAACCACACCCGGCTCCACCGGCAGTATGTCTATGACGCCCTGCACGAGCTCGAGGATAGGAGGCTGTGCGTGGCCGTAGGCGAAGGCCGAAGCGTGAAGTATCAAGCCGCGAGCCCCGACAGATTGCTCCAAGAGGCCGAGAAGCAAAGAATAGACGCGCTGGATGGAGTTTCACGCTTGATGCAGCTCTACGACCGCTCGCCGGCGGGCGTGGTCGAGATTATCCACGGCGGCCGACAAGTGATTGAGAATGAACTGCAACTTTTGCGCGATGCCAAAGAGGGCGACTTTTTAGATATTGCAGGCGGCGGTGGTAATCGTTGGGTCGAGCTCTTTAAAGATCACGAGGAGGAGTGGGAAGCTCTGCGAAAAGAAAAGAAAATTAAATTGCGCTACATCGGCACTGAGGAGGATGTGCGCCACAATAGGGAAGAGAGCATTATCGAAAACGAGTCGCGCGTCATCCCCGGCATCGGCGACTTGGTGACCGTGAGCATCCGCCCCGAGAGCGTCAGCTTCAACTTCTACGAGCCCGAGGCGCTCATTGTGCGGGTTAAAAACGAGGCGGCCGTCCTAAGCCAGCGCGCGCTTTTTGAGGTTTTGTGGAAAGCGGCAAAATAATTGCTATACTACCCGCATATGACACCTGAAAAAATCGCGGATTTTAAAAAGAAGCTCGAGGAGGAGAAAAAAGTAGTCGAAGGGCAGCTCGGGAGTATGGGAGCCAAAGATGGGGCGGGGGAGTGGACGGCTGGGCCGGGGGCGATTGATGAGGGTGCGACCGAGCCGGATGAACTCGCTGACCGGATGGAACAGCAAGAAGAGAATGCGGACGAGATAGCGGCGCTCGCGCCTCGCCTCAAAGATATCAACGATGCGCTCGAGAAAATCGAGGAGGGCATCTACGGCGCGTGCGAAGTAAGCGGCGAGCCGATTGAAGAAGAGCGGCTCGAGGCCAACCCTGCGGCGCGCACCTGCACGAAGCACTTGTAATTTTTTTGGGTATACAATATTGCGCATGCAGTACGCTCGCGTGTGGGGCGCACAGACGTCGCTCCTCTCTCCGACGCTCGTTTCAATCGAGGTAGACCTCTCGCGCGGTTTGCATTCGTTCACCTTGGTGGGGCTCCCAGACAAAGCGGTCGAAGAATCGCGCGATCGGGTTGCAGCAGCGATTAAACACGCGGGCTTTGATTCGCCGAAGAGTCGCAACCAAAAAATTGTCGTGTCGTTGGCGCCCGCCGACTTGCACAAAGAGGGGCCACTTTTTGATTTGCCTATCGCGCTCTCCTATTTGCTCGCGGCTGATGACATTCGATTTAATCCCGAGCCGTATCTTTTCGTCGGTGAGCTTTCGCTTGATGGCGAGCTCCGACCCGTGCATGGGATCTTGCCGCTCGCCGCGGAAGCGAAGAGGGAAGGGAAGCGCGCGATTTTTGTGCCGAGAGAAAATGCGCGCGAGGCGGCGCTGGTCGAAGGTATCGAAGTCTACGGCGCAAAAAATTTAAAAGAAATTATCGAGCACTTAAACGAAAAGCGCACGCGCGAAGAAATCGCTTCGGCGAAAGCGGGGGAGCAGAGTGCGAAAAAAATTACGCAAACGCCGCAGACCAAACTTGAGCCGAATTATATTGAGACACAATTCGCGTTCGAAGATATCCGCGGGCAAGAGGGCGCCAAGCGAGCCGCAATTATCGCAGCGGCCGGCGGCCACAATCTGGGGCTCTCAGGGCCGCCGGGGACCGGCAAGACGATGCTCGCTCGCGCGCTCGCCTCGCTCTTGCCGCCGCTCTCGTTTGACGAAGTGCTCGAGGTTAACGGCATTCACTCGGTGGCCGGGACGCTCATGGGCGGGCTCATGACCATGCCGCCCTTCCGCAGCCCGCATCACACCGCTTCGTATGTCTCTATTGTTGGCGGTGGCGCCAGCCCGCGCCCCGGCGAGGCAACCTTAGCCCATCGCGGCGTTTTATTTCTTGATGAATTTCCTGAATTTGATCGGCGCGTTATTGAAGCACTGCGCCAGCCGCTTGAGGACAGAGTCATCGCAATCTCACGCGCGCGCGGCACCGCAAACTTCCCTGCGAGTTTTACCTTGGTCGCCGCGATGAACCCATGCCCTTGTGGCAATTGGGGTCATCCCGAGATCGCCTGCACGTGTTCGCCAATTGCAATAGAAAGATATCGCCGAAAAATCTCCGGCCCGATTAGTGATCGTATCGATTTGTGGAGCACGATGGGGCCAGTCGAACTCTCAGAGCTCGGCCATCGAAATAAAATGGGGAGCGAAACGAAAGCAGCACGCGAAAAAGTTTTTCGCGCGCGCGAGGCCCAACAAAAAAGATTCGGCAAAGCTAAAACCAACAGCCAGCTCTCGCCACGCGAGCTCGACGAATTAGTGCCGCTCACCACAAGCGCGCGCGGAACGCTTGAGAAAGCGGGCACGCGATTAAATCTTTCACCGCGCGCATTCCACCGCGTCATCAAAGTCGCGCGCACCGTGGCCGATCTCGACGAGGCGCCCGATGTGAACGATTCGCACATACTTGAGGCATTGCAGTACCGAGAGCGAAAGAATTAAACGTTTCACACCAATTATTTGGGTGGGCGCGGCCCACCTTCGCCAAGGCTACGGGTGGGCGCGGCAGGGGTCGAACCTGCGACCAGTCGTGTATAAGACGACCGCTCTACCACTGAGCTACGCGCCCGTGCGATGATGATACCCTATTTTTTACTCGAAGTGGAATTGTGCCGCGCGCGTGGCAAGCTCTTGGCCAAGCACTGGATGCTTGGCGAACGACTCGTCGTTTGAGATGAGCGCGAGCGCTTCGGTGCGCGCGGCTTCAACCAATTTTAAATTGCGAAGCGCTTCCATACCGATGTCGGAGATGCCCCATTGTTTGCCACCGCCCAGCTGCCCCGGCCCGCGCTGGAGGAGATCCTGCTCGGCGAGCTCGAAACCATTCTTTGCCGTCGAGAGTGCACGGAGTCTTTTCAATACTGCTTCACCGCGCGACTCGGCAAAAAGATAACAGTACGCCTGATGGGTCGAGCGCACGACGCGCCCGCGGAGTTGATGGAGCTGTGCAAGCCCGAAGCGCTCTGCGCCCTCGATAAACATCACGGTTGCGTTCTCGACATTGACCCCAACCTCGACCACCGAGGTGGCGACTAAAATATCCACCTCGTGTTTTGAAAATTTCTCCATCACCGAGTCTTTTTCTTTCGGCGTCATTTTTGAGTGCAAAATGTCAATTTCGTATTCGGGAAAAATTTCTTTCTTGAGTCGCGCCGCCTCGGCTTTGACCGACTTGGCCTGGAGCGCGAATGCTTTGTCTGGGTCGGGCTCGTCGATGCGCGGACAGATGACATACGCTTGTCGGCCAACCACCAGTTCTTTGCGGATTTTTTCGTATGCTTGCTCGCGCCCTTCTTTCTTTACGATCTCAGTGATGATCGGTTTGCGACCCGGCGGCATCTCATCGAGCAGGGTCAAGTCGAGGTCGCCATAAATAGTGAGCGCGAGCGTGCGGGGGATCGGCGTCGCCGTCATCGAGAGGAGGTGCGGCACGCGCGTTTCTTTTTGCATTAATTTTTTTCGCTGTGCCGTGCCGAAACGGTGCTGCTCGTCGATGACGACCAGTGCGAGGTGTTTGAAGATAACTTTCTTCTCGATGAGCGCGTGCGTGCCGATGAGAATAGGGATCTCCCCGTTCGCCACCCATTTTAAAAGTTGCGTGCGCGAAATGGGCGTCGATTTTTCGCGAGAAATTTTAGAAGGGAATTTATAACAGCCGCTCCCCGTGATGAGGCCGATGTTGATGGGCGCATGTTCAAAATATTTTATGAATGATTCGAAATGTTGTTTGGCTAAAATTTCGGTCGGCGCCATGTAGGCTGCCTGGAGTGTCCCGACTTTTTGCCCCGCGGGCCGCATGCCCACAGTAGCGCAGAGCGCGGTCGCGGCGACCGCCGTCTTGCCCGAGCCCACGTCACCCTCAAGCAAGCGCGACATTGGGCGGCCGCTCTGCATGTCCTTCAAAATAATTTCGATCGCGCGCTTCTGCGCGCGGGTTGCTGCGAAGGGGAAGGCGGCTATAAATTTTTGAACGTCACTCGATGTCGCGTCGATAGTGAAGCTCTGCTCGCGCGCCAACTGGAGTCTTTCTCTTGCTCGGGCCAACTGGATGAAAAATATTTCTTCGAAGGCGAAACGCTTGCGCGCGGCCTCGGCGTCCTTGAGGCGTTCGGGGCGGTGCACCCACACAAGCGCGGCTCCGAGTGTCGGCAAATTATATTTTTTTAAAATCGCGGCCGGTATCGGATCCTCGATTTTCTCAAGCAACGGCTCGTGCAAGATTTTTGCTATCGCATGGCGAAACCACAGCGACGTGACTCCGCGGCTCTCGGGATAGATCGCAAAAAATTCGGAGGGGGCATTCTCCGCAAAAAAACTCTCTGAAAAAGTCCTCGGGTCTCCTGCCCCCGGCAGGCCAGACTTTTCCATAGAGTTTTTTTGCTCCGAATCTATAGACGCTTTCGAAAAAAGTCCAACTTCAGTCGCCGCGATTTTCTGAAGTTGTGGATTGGCGAGATAGAGCTTCTCGGGGCTGCCGGTCACCCGGCCGCTGGCGCGCACCAAGGTACCATCCATATACATTTTGGCGATGTAGGGCTGGTTGAACCACCGGAGTTTGATGCGGCCGCTCTGGTCGCGCAGATACCCCTCCGAGACCGGCACACGGCGTTGCCACGACTTCTTGGTCTCGAGCCGCTCGAGCGTTCCCACGAGCACCACTTCTTGTCCGGGGGTGAGCCCGGCGATGGCCGCCTCGCAGCCCGCCTGCTCGTAGCGGGAAGGGAAATGGTAGAGCAGATCTTTGAGGTTAGTAATGCCGAGCGTGCGCAGGGCGCTTTTGTGCGCCTCGGTGAGGCGGAAGGCGGTGGAGAGCGGGTCGCTTAAGCGCATGCGGCCATCATACCAAGCCGGGAGCCTTTTGTTATACTGGCCAAATATGGCAACTAAAAACGACACCAGCAAAAAAGCGATCGCCTTACACAAAAAACTCGCGGGCAAAATCCGCATTACGCCGGCCGCGCCGGTAAAAAACCGCGCCGACCTCTCGCTGGTGTATACGCCCGGGGTCGCGGCGGTCTCAACCCTTATCGCGGGCACCAAAAACGCTCTGCGAGACAAGCCCGCGCAAGAAAAATCGGCCAAAGAATATACGATTAAAAGCCGCATGGTCGCGGTCATCTCCGACGGCTCGGCAGTTTTGGGCCTCGGTAACATCGGCCCGCTGGGGGCATTGCCGGTCATGGAGGGTAAAGCCGCGCTGTTTAAAGCGTTCGCGAATGTGGACGCCTTCCCAATCGTGCTCGATATCCCACTCGGCACCAAAGACCCGACCTATGTTGATAGGGTAGTGGAGACAATCCTCGCCGTCGCGCCAGCCTTTGGTGGCATCAATCTGGAGGATTTTGCGGCACCGAACTGTTTTGAAATAGAAGAGCGGGTCAAGGCGGCACTGAATATCCCAGTCATGCACGACGACCAGCATGGCACGGCCATTGTGGTCTTGGCGGCGCTCCTCAACGCGGCCCGGGTAGTAAAAAAAGATTTTAAAAAATTGAAAGTCGTCGTCTCGGGCGCGGGTGCGGCGGGCACCGCGGTCACCAAACTCCTGCTCTTGGCGGGTATTACAGACCTTATCGTGCTCGACAGTCGCGGGATTATTTCAAAAAAGCGCAGTGATCTCTCGAGCCACAAAAAAGAATTGGCAGGGAAAACTAATCCACGCGGTATCGAAGGCGACCTCGCGGCGGCGCTCGAGGGTGCCGACGCAACAGTCGGCGTCTCGGGCCCGGGGCTCATGGATGCCTCGCATATAAAAATGATGGCGCAAAAGGCGATTGTCTTTGGGCTCGCCAACCCAACACCTGAAATTATGCCTGAAGAAGCAAAGAAAGGTGGTGCGGCGGTTATCGCCACCGGGCGCTCGGATTATCCCAATCAAATCAACAATTCGCTGGCCTTCCCCGGGATATTCCGCGGAGCGCTCGATCATAAAGTTGCTAAAATCACCGACGAGATGAAACTTAAGGCGGCTAGAAATCTCGCCGCGCTGGTCACAAAGCCCACGGCCGAGAAAATCATCCCCGGCCCCTTCGACCGCGGTGTCATGGAGGCAGTCGCCAAAGCCATTCGCTAGCTTCACTTGCGCGTCATATATACAGGGTATATACTGTATGCATGAACGTAAAAGTCATATTCAACACGAATAAGAAGCTAAAAGACGCGGCTATGAAAAAAGCCCGCAAAGAGGGGTTGACGTATTCCGCGGTGCTCAATATCGCTACGCAGGCATACGTGGGCGACCGTTTGGAGATAACGGCACTCGACCGCAAGCTCGAACAGGCGCGCGAAGAAATTCGCCAAGGCCGCTACTACACGCACGAACAGATGCTAAAGATGCGCGGTCTTAAAGATAGTAAATGAAAATTCATTACGCTGTCTCCGCGGCAGAACAGCTTCGAGAATTGCCCGTCGTAATACAAGAGAGAATCCTTCGTAAAATTTTTTGGTTCTCGGAACAAAAAGACCCGCTGATCTTTGCGAAGCTACTCTCTGGCACGCAAGTATATCGCTTCCGCATCGGTACCTATCGAATCCTTTTTGAAATTGCAGGAGAGACTCTTTGGATTCTCAAAATCCTCCCTCGCGACAAAGCATATCGGGGTTTGTGATTACGACCTTCCGCGGGCGGGGAATGGGTACTGGAAAGAAAGCTAAAAAAAAGGTATAAACGAGTGCACGGAGAGGTGCCAGAGCGGTCGAATGGAGCAACCTGCTAAGTTGTTGACCGGGAAACCGGTCCGAGGGTTCGAATCCCTCCCTCTCCGCAGATTGAAACTTCGCGTTCGGACAGAGCCGCGCCGCAAAGCGGCGCGGCAGAGTGGGCGGGCAGAAAATGCCGCCGCGAAGCGGCGAATTGGCTCGGCGGGGGGAATCCGAAATGCGGGGATTTGGCACGAACCATTGGGTTCGTTCCGATTTTTTGTACAAACTGTTTGATTTGGTACAAATCATCCGACGTGGACAAAAAATCGGCTTGTTTCATATCCAAAATCCATTCCCGCAGGGGTTCGACCCGATTCTTTCTCCCGCGTTCAAAATCTTTCAATTCGGAGCGCAAAGCGGCGAGAGAGCGCATGAGCATATCTTTTTTGGTCAAATAAATCTGCTTTGGTACATCACCATCGAGATACGCCGATACCAGCTTTTCCATGCGCTCCTCGTCCGCTTTGATTTTGGCAGAAAGATTTTGAACCTCGCTTTGCGACGCTCCAACCTCTTCGCACTCCCACTCTTTCACTTTGTTTAGCATCCAATCGGTGTAGCGATCGCAAAGCGAGATTGTTTGAAGCCGTGCCCGTATCTTGTCGGCAAGGTCGGCCTCGCGCACATACGGTTGCGAGCAACGGCCGCGCTTTTTGGAACACCGATAATAGCGATACTTCGTACCCCAGCGATTGACTGCCCATTGCGCGGAAATCATGCCGTTGCACTCCGCACAACGAAACAAGCCGACAAGCGGAAAATCATGCTTCACCTTGCGCGTGCGCGGCCGCTCCTTGCCGGAAACAACCTTCTGCACGGCTTCAAACAATGCGGGAGTTAGAATCGGCTCAAAATTTCCATCAAACCATTCGTCGCCATGTTTGACGAAGCCAAGATATACACGATGTGTGAGAAGCCGTTTGATGGAAATTTTGGCAAGTGGCGTTCCGTGAGAAGTAACCACATTCAAGTCCGCCAAAAATTGCGCCAGCGAAACCAAGGTATGCGAGCCTTTGGCATATTCCTCGTACGCAAGGCGCACAATACGCGCGTTCGTCGGATGCGGCTCGATATTGCGAATACGCGTATTATTTTGATAGCCAAAGGGTGCGCGATTTAGCCACTCGCCCCGACGCAATTTTTGGCGGACGCCGCGCTTGATATTGTCGCTCAAATTGTCCGAATAATATTTAGACTGGCCGAACGCCACTTGCAACATAAAGAGCCCCTGTGGGGTTGGTTCAAACCAAAATGTCGGGAAGCGCAAAGACACGACCTTGCGCGTATCAACGGAGTAGATGATGCGTCCGCCGTCAATACTATTTCTTGCCAATCTATCGGGATGCCACGCTAAAATACCAACACCATCATTTTGCTCGACGCGGCGCATCATCTCTCCAAATATTTCGCGCCCCGGTGTCTTTGCGCTTTTCGACTCTTGAAATTCCTCAAGAATTTCAAGATTTTCTTTACGCGCGATGTCTCGCAGTTCAAAAAGCTGCGCCTCAATGCTCATCACTTGGCGGTCGTCGTCCTCGGTACTTTTACGCGCGTATAGAAAATATTTTGGTTTGATATTCATATAGTTTTTGGATTTGAAACAAGAGCCAAATCCCCGCATTTCGGATTCCCCCCGCCGAGCCAATTCGCCGCTTCGCGGCGGCATTTTCTGCCCGCCCACTCTGCCGCGCCGCTTTGCGGCGCGGCTCTGTCCGAACGCGAAGTTTCAA
>CAIUOD010000041.1 GCA_903900775.1 Candidatus Adlerbacteria bacterium
CGGGTCGGCCACCGGCGCATACGGGCCCGCGCGCGAATTATTAAGAACCGTGTCTATTGTGCCCTGGTCGTAGGTCATGATCTCAACGCGGTCGCAATATTTATTGAGCGCCGTGTAGTCGTTGGCATATTCGGTCGCGTCGGCGGGCGGCGTGGCGCCTATGCCATAGCGGTCCGAGAGCGGCATGCGCGCCTCAATCGAACAGTAGACCCATTTGGTACCCATGCGTTGATAAAGCCCTTTGAGGAAGGTTGAGAAATAATCTTTGGTCTCGGCTTTTTTAGCCTCGAAGTCGATATCGACGCCGTCCCAATTGCCCTGTTTGGCCATGGTGGCAATGGAGTCCTCAAGCGCGACGCGTGTGGTGGCGTTGCTCAAAATGGTCTGCAGGAGTGCGCCGTCGCCTGACATAATGGTCGGGATGACGCGCACCTTTTGCGCCTTGGCCTGTGCGATAAACGACACCCATGGCTCTTGCCCAATACCGCCCGCATCATAGACCGAACCATCGGATTTTAAGGTAAAGACAAACGGGCTTATCTCGGTCATTTGCGAGAGGTGTGGCAAAACATCGATAGTGCCGGTGGCCTGGCGCCAATAGGGGATCCAGCCGCCGACCTCGAGCTTGCCCTTCCATGCCGGGCCGATACTCTGCCCCGATAATTCTCGAGACGAAAGCGGCGGCGCGCTGCCGGCGGCACTCGCTAACATCGCCTGGGTCGCTGGGCCCACCACACCCCAGCTTGCCCCCGAACATGCGACCCCTTTATCGCATTGATATTTTTTAACTGCGGCAAGCGTGAGCGAGCCAAAATAGCCGGTCGCGCTCGCGGCCGAGAGATACCCCGCCGAGACGAGCGTGTTTTGCATGGCAGAGACATCACTGCCCGAGGATCCTAAAACCATTGTGCGCGCCGAAGCACTCGCCGGAAAGGTCGAACAAGCAAAAACAGTAAGAGTAAAGGCGATAAGAACAAGAGGAAGACGCTTCATCCCCTTAGTATAACAAAATTAGTTTCGGCGCGCGCGGCTACGATCTATTTCGGTGAGAAATTTTTTGCGAAGGCGTACGCTCCCGGGCGTTATTTCGAGATATTCGTCCTCATCCATGACCTCGAGCCCGCGCTCGATCGTGAGCAAATACGGAGGCACCAGCGTGATGGCGTCGTCCGAGCCCGAGGCGCGCATGTTGGTGAGCTGTTTGCCTTTGGTTGGGTTGACCGTCATCTGCTCGCCCTTGGCGGTGTTACCGATGACCATCCCCTCGTAGACCTCGGTTGCCGGCGTGATGTAGAGCACACCACGATCCTGCAAGTTAAAGAGAGAGAAGCCAAGCGATTTGCCGGCGGCCATCGAGATCATCGAGCCGGCCGCGCGCTTCACGATCTCGCCCGCGTAGGGGCGGAAGGCCACGAAGCGCGAGGAGAGGATGCCTTCGCCGCGCGTGTCGAGCACAAACTGCGAGCGATAGCCCAGAAGGCCGCGGGTCGGGCCCTCGAGCATGAGGCGCACCAATTGGCTCCCCGCCTGCCCCTGCTGATGAACCTTCATGTCGGTGACAATAAATTTGCGCAGGCCGAGCTTCTCGATGACGGCGCCCTGGTAGGCACTCGGGATGTCGATGACCACTTCTTCAAACGGCTCGAGCTTCTTGCCCGCCTCTTCGTGGAAGATGACCTGCGGCTGGGAGACCTGGAGCTCGTAGCCTTCGCGGCGCATGTTCTCGAGTAAGACCGCGATGTGGAGCTCGCCGCGGCCCGAGACCTGATAGCCCGCCGCGTCGCTCTCGAAATCCACCTTAAGGCCAACGTTGACCTCAAGCTCGCGCTCGAGGCGCTCGCGGATCTGCCGGCCGGTGACAAATTTGCCTTCGCGCCCGGCAAAGGGCGAATTATTTACCAAAAAATCAAGCGTGATGGTCGGCTCGTCGATGGTGATGGCCGGCAACGGCTCGGCCTCGGCATCACTGGTTATCGTCTCGCCGATGAAGATATCGGGGAGCCCCGCCACGAGCGCGATGTCGCCCGCGCGCACCTCGGTGACCTCGACTTTTTGCAATCCGGCGAAAGTAAAAAGTTTAACGATCTTGCCCGGGCGCGTCTCCACGCCCTCTTTCGTAATTTTTTTTACAAAAACAGCCTGGCCGGTCGAGACAACACCCTCGTAGACGCGCACGATAGCCAAGCGCCCGAGGAAATTATCATAGCCAAGATTAAACGGCTGCATTCGGAGCACGAGATTCTCTTTCTCGGGTGTCGAAGCGGGCGGGACATTCTCCAAGACGCAATCCAAAAGCGGCATCAGATTCCCTGATTCGCCTGCCTGCCGGTCAGGCAGGTCCTCTAACTCCTTAACAGCGATACCGGCGCGGCCGTTGGCATAAATGACCGGGAAGCGCGCTTGCTCGTCGTTGGCGCCGAGCTCTAAAAAGAGTTCAAACACCTGCTCCTCACAGCGCGCCGGGTCGGCGGCGGGCTTGTCGATTTTATTGATGACGACGATGGGCCGGAGGCCGAGCTCGAGCGACTTCTTGAGCACGAAGCGCGTCTGCGGCATCGGGCCCTCTTGCGCGTCCACGACAAGTAAAACTGAATCGATCGAACGCAAGACGCGCTCGACCTCGCTCCCAAAGTCGGCGTGCCCCGGCGTGTCGACGATATTTATTTTGGTGTCTTTATAGACGAGCGAGGCATTTTTGGCATAAATCGTGATGCCGCGCTCAAGCTCGATCGTGTTGGAGTCCATCGAGACACCCTCCTCGGCGGCGCCGCATTGGCGCAGCAAAGCGTCGGTCAAGGTGGTCTTGCCGTGGTCGACGTGCGCTATGATGGCTATGTTTCTTATCTCCATATTATTTTTAGCAACCTGCCTGCCTTGGGCAGGTGTTTCTGATTTCCATAGATTCTTCTCGGCCCGCAAACAAAAAAGCGCGGGACACCCGAGCAGTACCTACATCATACCAGAAATTTCCAAAAAAGCGAGTGAAGTGAATTCCTTTTATACAGGGCCAAAAACTACTGTGCAAAAGTGCTTGACGGGCTTTTTGCTATCTGCTACCTTTATTAAGCAAGGTAGCATGGACGAAAACATCAAAATAGCCGACACTTTCTCGCCTATCCGCCGCGGGCTTCTGGAGCTTGCGGTACTCCGGATCGTGGCCCACGGCGAGGTCTATGCCGCCGACATTTTAAAACTCTTGGCCGGGACCGAACTCTCAACCCAAGAAGGTACCCTCTATCCCCTGCTCTCGCGGATGCGCCGCGAAGGATGGCTCGATTATGCGTGGCAAGAATCCGAGCAAGGGCCGCCGCGCAAGTATTACCGCCTGGCGCCGCCGGGCCGCGAGCGGCTCGCCCAGGCGCAGAAGTATTGGCACACCATTATTAAAAACATCTCGAATTTATAAAATTATAAGAAAATAACATGAACAAAGTCATCACGATCCATTTGGCGGGGCGCGCATTCCAGCTCGAGGAGCCGGGCTACGACGCTCTGCGCCGCTATCTCGATGCCGCGGCGGCCGCGCTTGAAAATAATCCCGACAAAGACGAAATCATCGGCGACCTCGAGGCCGCGCTGGCCGAGAAGTGCCAGGCGTATCTCGGCGCGCATAAAGAGGTGGTGGTCGCGCGCGAGGTCGAGCAGATGATCATTGAGATGGGGCCAGTCAAGACTGACACATCCGGAGAGACGGCGAATCCCGAATCCGCCGCCGAAACAAATCGAAAGAATAAAGAGCGTGATGCCGCGGCACCCAAAAAGCTCTACCAAATCCGCGAAGGCGCGTGGTTGAGCGGCGTTTGTACCGGGCTGGCCGCCTATTTTGGCGTCGATGTCGCGCTTGTGCGCATTATCTTCGTCCTACTCACTCTGCTCACGCATGGCGTGTTGATCTTGCTCTATATCCTCATGATGGTAATCATCCCGCACGCCGACACGCCCCAAGCGCGCGCCGAGGCTTTTGGCACCTCGCCCATCACCGCGCAAGACTTGGTTAACCGCGCTAAAGAAGGCTACGAGCATTTTGCCAACTCCGACGAGTGGCGCCGCTGGAGGCGCCAGATGAGACAAGACTCCCGCCAGTGGAAGCGGCAGTGGCGGCAAGAGCGCCGGCAGTATCGCTACGAATACTATCCGCGCCGTCGCTCGTTTATTGGGCGGCTCATCCACCTCGTGATGGAGATTGTTTGGCTCCTCTTTATTATCTTCTGCCTCTGGCTCGCCTACTATCATTTCGCTTCGGTGCACCAATTTATCAATCTCCTGCCGCAGTGGGCCGACCAAGCCGTTGCCTGGATTAAAAGCGAGTGGGCGGCGCACCACTAGCCGCGCGGTATACTAACCCTATGATGATTTTTATTATCGCCGGGGCGACCTTCTGCGCGACGCTTGTGGGCGGGCTCTTCGCGCTCAAACTCAAGGACAAACTACACCTCATCTTGGGCTTTAGCGCTGGCGCGATTGTCGCAGTCGCCTTCTTCGACCTCCTGCCCGAGGCGATTAATCTGGGGCTAAACACGTATTCGGCCGCGGGCGTGCTTGCCATGACCGCGCTGGGTTTCGCCTGTTATCTCGTGCTCGACCGCCTCATCTTTATGCACGACCACGCCGACGACGAACACCAAGTGGCTCGCGCACGCGCCGGGGCCGGAGCACTTTCTTTCCACAGCTTTTTGGACGGCGTCGGCATTGGGCTGGCCTTCCAGGTCTCGCCGGCGGTTGGGGCAATCGTTGCCGCCGCCGTGCTCACGCACGATTTCTCGGATGGTATCAATACCGTGGGCCTCGTGCTCAACAACAAAGGCGAGCGGGGGCAGGCATTCCGCTGGCTCTTTGTCGACGCGGTGGCGCCCGTGCTTGGCGTTGCCTCGACGCTCTTTTTCGCTATCCCGCAAGCACAGCTCGGTCTCTTGCTCGCACTCTTCGCCGGATTCTTCCTTTATATCGGCGCCTCGGATCTCATCCCCGAGAGCCATCATGCGCACCCGGTGCGCCTCACGACCTTCCTCACGGTCCTCGGCATGGCGACACTCTATATCATCATCAAATTGGCGAGTATATAGTCACCTCTTTTTCTCATCTGCCGCACGCCAGAGATACCACGAGGCCGCCGAGGCATGGGCGCGCCAGGGTTTGGCGAGCTTCTCCATCTGCACGCGGCTAGGTGGATTTTTGAGCCCGTAGACAATTTGGAATCCTCTTTGTATCCCCAAATCACCCAAGGGCAAAATGTCGGGTCGGCCGAGCGTAAAAATAAGAAACATGTGTACCGTCCAGACGCCGACGCCTTTGATCTGCAAAAGATGCGCCTCGACCTCCTCGTTGCTCATGCGGGCAAGCACGCGATGCTTAATCGTGCCATTCGCAAATTTCTCCGCGACATCTTTTATATACGACGCCTTTTGCCGCGAGAGGCCGACCGCGCGCAACTTCTCAAGCGGCATGGCTTGCACCTCCTCGGGCGTGGGGAACTTTGCGCTCCCCTTCCACCCCGCGTCGGGGCGCGCATCAATATTAAAGAGCGCAACAAATCTTGCCAAAATAGTCGCCGCCGCTTTGCCTGAGACTTGCTGATAAATAATCGAGCGCACCAATGCCTGGAAGGCGCTCCCCCGCCGCCCCATCTTGGGCGGCCCGTGCTTTTTAATCAACGCGGCAAACCTCTTGTCGCGCTTGAACACGGCCAGTGAAGGGTGCGGTTTTATGGATATTCTGGAAACTTTTGACACTTTTTAGCTTAGCATTCCGACGAATCTCGAGCGCATTATCATAAGTTAGCTTGAACCTGCTTCAAAATATCTGGGGACATTCGCTCTTTTCTTGTAATGTTAACCGCTGGTCTATCTTTCAAAATCTCTCGAATCTTTGATTGAAGCATCGCCGTCGCTCGGCTGAGTTCGCCTTCTTTATCAAACAGTATGACGGGTACAACACTCAGATAAAAGGACATAACGCCGAGGAAATAGGTCTGTTCTTCTCCAAAACCATCGACTGCTGTTTCCGCTAAATATCCCTCGGTAATTCCTTTATCATCTTTAATTTCTTTGAACGCCGGATGGTATATCAGTGTTCTCGGACTGCACAAATCATCTAGGGAATATCCAGGTGCTTTTGGCGGGTTCGCACGGAACTCTTTTATAAATCTCACCTTAATATCGCTTAAATCGTGCGAACCCATTGGCGAGAGCAAGGAGATCTTTCTAAGAGTATTTGTGTCTAGAAAATCGATACTTACTGCGACTCCTGTGTAATCCGCAATCAAGGAAAACATTTCAACCTCACCACTAAGAAAAAGTTCTTTGAATATTTCAAATCTGGCTTGTTCTGAGTCTCGCAATAAGCCATCAGAAATGTACTTGGCAATAATACGCTCAAGCGTTTGGATATCGTCTCCAACTACTAATAAATCAATGTCTGAATTTTGATTGACGGCATAATTTGCGCCCCAAGCATTTGAGCCCGTGAGTAAAATACCGCGAGCGACTTCAGAAACCGAGACAACAAATTTCTCAGCGATTTTAAGATTTCTCTCAGTTATCTTTTGTTCGATGGTGTCATCCATATCCGTATTGTATCGCCCCAAATGTGTCTACCAAACGACGCGATTTTTACTCTTCTTGATAGAACAGCTCTATACAATCATCGAGGCCATAGATGAAATCCATTTTTAGAGCTTCGGCGGCAGAGACCCAGGCCGAAGCCTTGTGCTCGCTCGGGTTCACTACTACTTCCATCTGGCTCGGTAGTGTTGTCGAAAACATGTGGAAGCCAAAATCGTGCCCCTCGTTGCGGACAAATATCGAGCCGAGGAATTTCAGATTGTCTTCCGATATTTGCAAGCCAGTTTCTTCGAATATTTCTCTCTGCATTGCCCGGCTCATCGTTTCTCCTTTATCGATTTTCCCAGCGGGGAATCCCCACTCTCCCCCGCTAACTTTATTCGGCTGGCGGTGAAGCAAGATGAACTTGCCGCCGCTATTAACAAAACAGCCGACAACATCGATCTCTTTCTTAAAATCCGCCGGTTCTGTTTTAAAAATCATTGGAATTTTTTAGCCCCAGACCTTACGGATTCGTTCGATAAGGTTTGTGGTCGAGCTTTCATGGACGCGAGGGATTATTTGCAATTCGATGCCTAGAGCTTCTATCTCGCTCCTTCGATCCTCCCAAACTGGATCAATACTCACAAATATATTCGGCCTGAGCGATTTCAATAACTGACTAGTTGGAGTCCTTTGTCCATCCTTACTAGCCAGAATCGTATAGTCAACGTCTCTCATTGAATCAACAAGCTCTACTCTTTCCTCTTCGGAGAGTATCGGGCGTTTCCCACCTTTCTTCGCTTTAACCCATTCATCAGATAAAACTGCGACGACCACTATGTCACCGAGCGTTCGAAGATTCCTAAATGAACGTACGTGACCTAAATGGAAAAGATCGAACGTTCCATCCGCAAAGATAATCCTTTTATCAGAAAATTTATTCCGTAATTCCTCTAGTTCGAGAGGGTTGATTACCATCTTTATAGAATATCATTGGCTTGGCCTCCTTGCCCGATGGCCAAAAGGGCTGTGTTTTGCTATGCTCAAGACGTTTATTGGGAGATCGTCTAATGGTAGGACAGCGGCCTTTGAAGCCGTGAATCATGGTTCGAATCCATGTCTCCCAGCTGGGTATTACTTTGTATTACTAAGTGCCTCACAGGCACATTAGCAGGACTTCCGCGATGAAGTGCGACTGGCAGAATGGGACGCATGGCACGAGTTACCGTAACTTTTTGTGTATCGTTGTCACCCGAGATGGCCGCGGAGATCGACCGGATTATGGAGATAGAGCATCGGACACGCTCCGAACTCATCCGTGAGGCGTTGCGGCGGTACTTCCGCCCTGACTCGGGTGGGACTGTGCTCGACCAGCGTACAATTAACACGAAATCCGAACGCACATAGGCCCTTCGGATCCACCACCTCCAGCGGGGAGATCGCCGCTAGCGCGAAGGTGTCAGGGTAGTTACCATAGAGGGCATGGTAGACACACGGGACGTCAGGTCCGTTACTGATAGCGCTCCGACAATATGGTCGGCTCTGGACGGTTGGGCGCGGACGCTATCATCCTGGCAGCAGTACATCATCGCGACCTCCATTTCTCGCGGCAGGCTCTCTGACGACGAGATCGATGACGCCTACCAACGGTTTCTCAGAGCCAAGGGTCTCAGCCCCACCGCGGAGGAGGACGAGGAACAGTTTCCCCTGGCAACCGGACGCCCGACTGCGCCTCTGGCAAACAAGCTTGTTCTCACGGCTATCGACGGCCTTTCTGGGATTAACGCGCTGCCTGAGGGGACGGCGATCACCTTCGGGCCAGGGTTGACTGTGATCTATGGCCGAAATGGCGCTGGCAAAAGCGGTTTCGTGCGCTTGATAGCCAACGCTTGTTTCAGTCGGCAAAAGCCGTCCATCATTGGTAACATATATGCAGATGGCGATCCACCAACGCCGACAGCGCAATTCCACGTGTCGATTGGAGATACTCCACAGGACCCGATCACGTTTACACCTCAGGTTGCTGCCTCAGAACTCCAGCGGATTTCGGTATTCGATGCAGCAGTTGCTCGCCACCACATCACGCAAGCCTCAGCCTTTGAGTTTAAGCCTGCAGGGTTTGATGTGTTTCCCGAGCTCGCTCGCGTGTACCGTGCTCTCGCCGAGAAGCTCGATCGAGAGATTGCAAGGCGCACAGCATCGAACGAATTTCTCCAATCTTTCCTCGACGGTGGAACGGTGGTTCATACCGCCGTTGCGGGACTGGGGCCCGACACTGACTTGAGGCCATTACGAGAGCTTGCCAGGTATGGAGCAGGTGAAAGCGCGCGCATTACGGATCTTGACAAGCAACTCTCAGCGCTGCGTGCTCAGTCTCCGAAAGAGATACTGGCCTCTCTTACGGAAGCATTGGATGACATTAGGACGCTAAGATTACAAATAATCGAACTTGGCAGCCATTTTACCCAAGCGGCAGTTACCGAGCAACGTTCTTTAATCACTCGCGGAAAGGAGGCTTTGGCAATCGCCACCGCCGTTGGTTCAGATCAATTCAAGCGCCCATTTTTCAAAGCCGTCGGCACTCCCGAGTGGGAGGAATTTGCCACAAGGATGCATGCTCTTGCCCAGAAGGAGCATGAGGATTATCCAACCAGTGGTGATCGATGTCTACTTTGCGAAAGGGTACTCGATGACGCCTCGCGCGCACACGTCGCCGCGTTGTTTGCTTTTGTCGAAAGTGACTCTCGAAAAACTGCAGCGGAAGTCCAAGGTGTAGCTCAAGCGCACGCAGCCGTTTTGTCGAAGTTGGATGTGCCAATATTTTCGTTAAGCTCCAGGGTTCGAACTCACGTACACAAGTTGGCTCCAGATTTGGAGCCGGTAATTGAATCCGCACAAGTGTTGTTGGCTTCTGCTAGAGATTCGAGCATAACCGACGTGACCCAACTGACTGCGCGGACGACTCCGGTTGAGCTTACGAGCGTTATCGCACAAATTGACCTACTTGCAGAGCGCATAGCGTCTGACATCGTGCGCCTCCAGGCCGATAACACCGAAACTGCAATTGCTTCGCTTGAACTTGAACGGCGCACGATCCGGCACAGGCAACTTCTATCCCAGCTTTTGCCTGCGATCGAGGCGTTCGTCGTAGATGCTGACTGGGCACGACGCGCGAGGGTCGCCAAGGCCGCCCTCGGCACGCGCCCGATCACGGACAAGGAAAAGGAATTGTTCGCACAGGTAGTCGGCGACGGGTATCGCAGCATGCTTGTCGCCGAGTGCGAGAAGCTCGGTTGTGACGTCCCGGTGGAGATGCAAACGATTGGACGAAGTGGTCAGACGCTCCGCACTCTCGCGATGAGAGGTGGACACAAACCGGAAGGAATCCTTAGCGAAGGAGAGCAAAAGGCAGTCGCTCTTGCTGATTTTTTCACCGAGGTTAGTCTTAACCCAGCGTCCGCAGGCATTGTGATCGACGATCCCGTTACTTCCCAAGATCATCAAAGAAAGGGAAACATCGCCACCAGGCTCGTCAAAGAATCACTGCAACGACAGGTTATTGTCTTCACCCATGATCTTGTGTTTCTTAATCAGCTACTGGTTGCAGCAGACGTGAGTGGTTGTAACTTGAAATGTCACTGGATTGACCGATCATCCGACGGTCAACCTGGACAGATCGCGTTGGGGGATTCCCCCGTGACGTCGTGGGCGTATGAGAACACAGACCGCGCAGAGCTCGCCCTATCAAACGCGAAAACATCCGTAGGTACTGAACGCGAGGATGCGATTCGCAAAGGTATGGCGGCGCTCCGCACCACACTCGAAGAAACCGTTGTGCGGAGGATATTTAAGGACGCGGTACCACGCTGGAGCGACCAGGTTCGTGTCACCGCGCTCAGACGCGTTAACTGGGACAACAAGAGGGTCGAGGAGGTTTGCGCACTGTACGAGGACCTCTCTCGCTTTATCGAGGCACACTCCCACACGGATGAGGCAACTGGCGCGCCAGCGACGGTTTCTGACTTAGAAATGCGGATAGCGAAGGTGAAGGAGCTCCTCAAATGGGCTCGAACTGACCGCCAAAAGGGCGGGTGACCGCGGCTGTCACAGTGTTGGCTGCCGAATCCGCACGGCTTTAGGCTGCCGGACCATTGCGGAGGACGCAAGAAAGCTCGCCCGGGCGCGGTGGATGTCCCGTGCCCTCGGCGCACGCCGGCATCCCTGCAAATCTTCAGGAGAGACGTGCGTCAGCTACGGGCTGAATCTATCAACAAGCCTTCATTGACACCTCAAGTAGGTTTGATACGATAGGTGTACAAGTGGCTTCGGCCTCGCCCCGCAAGGGGCAAACAGCGACCGCCGTCAAAGCATTCCTTTGGCGGCGTTTCGTATATTCCTGAAGGTGTCCTTGTCCAGGTAGCCGATCTTGCGCACCAGGCGCTTGGTATCGATGACCCGCATTTGCGATAGGAGGGCGGACGCGTCCTTACCGTCGACCAAGCCAACGGCAGGACGCAGCGGGTGGCGGCGAGTCGAGGTGGTCAGCGGTATCACGAGGCTCGTTGCGGCACTGAGGCCTTTGAGGATGAGAACGGGACGGCGGTACTCGCCGCCTGAGCCGTCCTGCTCAGATCCGACATTGAGCCCGAGGGAGCACCACCACAGCTCGCGCGCATGACAGAACGGTGCATCGCTGCGCTCATTGACCTGTTTCTTTTTCTCGTTCCACGCGTCGAAGTCTTTCATCTTGCAGGACGTATTGTAGCATCGATGATGCAATCGGCGAAAATCACTCACGTGCTTTGAGGGCACGCCAACATCCCTGCGAATCTTCATGGACGATATGCATCATGGTCGTATGCAGATACCCGACGAGCGACTTCAGGAGTTCCAGTGCATCTATAAGGAAGAGTGTGGCGAGGAGATCAGCCTGGCAGAGGCGCGGAAAATGGCACAGCGCCTGCTGACGTTGTATGCTGTGCTCAAGCGACCTTTGCTAAACCGGGATGAACAGGCCGAGTAGTGCAGATGCCGTTCTGGCTGGCGTTCAGATTTTCACCAGAGGTCATACCGATGGTGATCGTACGACTTGCGCGTCCTACGCGGCTTGGGTTTGCTGATCACGCTCTCCGGCTCAAACCGAGCCCGGAGCATCCTGACGTTGGCCACTATCCGATCCCACTCTTTCTGTGGTGTTTGGGTGCGAACTTCCTCTAAGACTCCCAGCTGAGTATTACTTAGTCGTACTAAGTATGGCTGCCATTTCATTCGCTGGAGCGGTGCATCCGTTAGAGTCTGACTTACTGACTTTTTGCCTCCCGGGCACGTTGGCGCCCCGTGCGCTTTATCGTCGCTGACCGATAATGGTCGGTATGGCACGAACCACGGCCACCTTCTCAGTATCTTTGCCGCCTGAGATGGAGGCCGAGATTGAGCGGGTGCAGAAGGAGGAGCATCGCACACGCTCTGAGCTCGTTCGAGAAGCCTTGAGGCAATATCTGATTCGACGACAAGTTGAGGATCGAGCGACACCGCTATGACGGTCCCGAGCAGGACATGCCTTGTTGTGGTCATCCTATGCTAAAGTATCAACGTGGATCTGACGGAACTGAAGAAGGAATATGTTATCGGGCAGGAGCTTGGCATCGACGCCGCATACGGGCGCATTTTGGCGGTCATAGATTTCGGAAACGTTGACTATTGGTTCGAAGACGATCGCCAGGACGCCGACAACCAGGCTCTCGCGGAGGAGGACAAGCTTACGGTGGACCTGCGAAAGCTAAAGGAATTCGCTTCACTGTTTTCAAATCATGTGCGCTTCTACTACGGCCACGATCCTCAAAATGGGTCGCTGCAGTTCATTGCGGCCGCCCGACATATCTTTGGGAAAAACCGTGTCTTCACCAAACCGCTCCAAAAAATACGGCACCACCTCTCACCGGAGGAAATCCCCGCCAACACTCGCACGACGTTCACCGATGCAGAGGGTGTGTACATCCATCTGCCGAAGTGCAACTTTGACGTCGAGATAGCGGTGGACACGATCCGACTCAAGGAAGAATATGATACGCTCGCGCTCTTTTCGGGCGACGCCGATTTCGTGAGTCTGTGTCGATATCTCAGCAAGAACGGCAAGAAGGTTATTCTTTTCAAAGGCGGCCACATCACATCAGATTTGCGAAAAGCGACCGACAAAGTCGTCAATGCCCAAAGCATCAAAAGACATATCGTAAGGCTCAAAAAGCGAAAACCTGGCGTTGAGCCAGGTTCCGCGAATCGTTAACCCGCATCCGCGGGCAGGTAGGCTCAATATACAGGATCTTAGCTGAAAGATCAATTAAGCCTGGGGATAGCAAGAATCCTGTGCCCGAGTGGCGTTTTGTGCCCCCTTGTACTCGCAGCAGAAATACCGCAAGTATATGGCATGCAAATACCAGACAACCGCCTCACGGAGTTCCAGCGCATCTACAAAGAGGAGTATGGTGAGGAGATCAGTCTGCCCCAAGCGCGAGAGATGGCTCAACGTCTCCTGACCCTGTACACTATTCTCAGTCGCCCCATTCACGGCGGCGGCGGTGCATCGGCTTCTTCACGACACTCTCCGGCTCAAACCGAGCCCGAAGCATCCTGACGTTGGCCACTATCCGATCCCAGTCTTTCTGTGGTGTTTGGGTGAGAACTTCCTCTAAGACTCCCAGCCAGTTTGAGCTAGGTTATCGTGCTCAAGTCGCGTCATATTAAATACCTATAAATAACGATACAATTAATTTATGAAAGCCCCGCAAGACTCGCCCGACTTTCCGAACGCTTTTTATCGAGTAGTAACTAAGGGTATTTGTGTTCGCGATGGGAAAATATTAATGGTTAAAGACTTTACACCCGGTCCATATGCAGATGCTGGTGGGTTGTGGGAACTACCTGGTGGCGGTTTAGATTTTGGCGAAAATTGTCAAGAAGCATTAAAGCGCGAAATACAAGAAGAAATGGGCCTTGAAGTAACGTTTGTCGCTGAGAAGCCAACATATTTCTGGACATATAAAAGATTAAACAAACGTGGAATGCCATGGCACTACGTCTTTATTCTCGGTTTTCGTTTTGAGGTTAAAGATCTTAACTTCACTCCTACAGTTGAATGCCAAGAAATAAAGTTCTTTTCGAAAGAGGAACTTATGGACGTCTCAACGGGTGATCAAATGGAACCACTAAAGAAATTATTCAATCCTGATGATTTTGTGTAGCGCTCAAGTCGCGTCGATTGGGTCGTGTAGAACGTAGCTAATCCGCCTTGCAGGGCTTGATCGACAACGGTTCTAGCTCGAGACGGTCAGCAGAGCAGTATTTGGAGGTGTAGAATATCTGCATGAAGCTTGAGCATGTGAAGAATTGGTTCGTATCCGAAGAAAAATTTCTCAAGACGCCGGTGGGGATATTTTTGTTAGGCGCATTTTTGGGAGAACTCGCGCCCGACCCGACTGATGCTGTCCATTTTTGGCTCCAAGAACACGTGTTAAGTAATCCCTCGTATTCAGAAGCATTTCGTGCCGGGCTGCAAATTTTTGACTGGTATTTTATGAGTGCGTGCTATTTTCTTTTGCTCCTCATAGTGGCCTATCTCCTCCATATCAAAAACGTGAGTGCGGTAAAAAGAATCTCCCTTATTGCTGGGATCCTCAGCGTTGGCGCGGCAATAGGAATCCTCGCTCAGTTCGTTATGGGGTCATGACGCAGACCTTTTTTGCCTACATCCTCGAGTGTGCCGACAAATCTTTGTATGCCGGATGCACCAATGATTTAGAAAAACGGCTCGAACAGCACAACAACTCCAAGCGAGGCGCGCACTATACCAAGATTCGCCGGCCGGTAGTCCTCAAATATTCAGAATCATTTGCGACGCTGAAAGAGGCGCGCGGCCGCGAGGCCGCCATCAAGCGCTTGACGCGACAAGAAAAATTAAGTTTGATAAGAAGCGTCTAACATGAGCGGAACAAATCAGTTAAAAAAGACGGTTGGGATTCTTGGCGGCATGGGGCCCGAGGCAAGCGCCTATTTCTATAACCTCCTGATAAAACTCGCGCATAAAAAATACGGGGCGGTGCAAGACACCGACTTCCCTCCGATACTGATTTATAACCTCCCACTTTTCGGTTTTGATGAGACGGGCATCACTGACGAAGCCCTAGTAGAAAAACAGCTCGTGGACGGCGTGAAAAAATTAGAATCTGCCGGCAGCGATTTTATTATCATCGCCTGTAATACCGTCCATCTATTTCAGGATTCGATGCAGGCGGCTTTGCGAATCCCCATCCTTGGCATTATCGACGAGACTGCGCAAGAGGCTTCGCGAAAGGGTTTTAAAAAAGTCGGGCTCCTGACATCCGAGAGCACCAACAAGATGGGCTTGTATGAAAAGAGGCTGCAGGCCCTGGGGATTGAATCGCTGAGAGCGGACGACGAACAGCAGGAAAAATTGAACCACATAATACTGAATGTCATGGCGGGCGAACAGAATGCGGACGATGCTAAAACTATCGAAGCGGTGGCCGAAGATTTCGCGCGCCGTGGCGCGGAGGCAGTGATCTTGGGGTGCACCGAGTTGCCGCTGGCGGTCGGCTCGGGCGGCTTCCCTATCCCGCTCCTAAACTCAAACGAGATTATTACCGACCGTGCCCTCGCCCGAGCCTTTGCGATAGAATAAAATCATGGACGCTAAAAATGTGAGAGTGGGGTTTGGGGTCATGATTTTGAACGAGGGGAAGGTTTTATTGGGCCAGCGGCACCACGACCCGGCCAAGGCCGACTCCGAGCTCCACGGCGAGGGCACCTGGACCATGCCCGGCGGCAAGCTCGAATATGGCGAGAGCTTTGAGGAGGGCGTCGTGCGCGAAGTCTTGGAGGAGACCGGCTTAGCTATCGACCCCGAAGGCCTCAAATTTATCGCGCTCAATAACGACAGAAACGAGCACGCGCATTTCATCACCATCGGCTTTTTATATGAGGCGGCCGTGGGTGCCCCGAGGGTCATGGAGCCCGACGAGATAGTGAGGTGGGGGTGGTTCCCTCTTAATAATCTGCCCGAGCCGCTCTTCTTCCCCAGCCATAAGGTCATCCAAAATTATCTACAAAAAGAAATTTATATAAAATGAAAATACTGCAACTCAATATGTGGGGCGGGCGGTTGGGAAAGCCGATTATCGATCTTTTCAAGCGCGAGAAAGCGGACATTATCTGCATCCAAGAAGCAATCGACATACCCGGTGGCTGGGCTTTTTTCTTTGAAAGTTTAAGCGATATTAAAACCCAAGCCGGCTACCAACACTGCTTTTTTACGCCGGTCTTCGGCTACAAGGTGATGAACCGCCGCGCGAAGGGCGGCCCAGCTATTTTGAGCAACCTACCGTTTTCAGAAACCCATGAGACGTTTACTCGCCTCGCCTACGTAGAAGACTTTGATCTGTTGGGTGGCGACTACAACATACGGTGCCTCCAACATGCCGTGGTTGAGCATGGAGGGCAGAAATTAAACATTCTTAATCATCATGGGCATCAGATCCCCGAACACAAAAACGGCGACGAGGAGACCATGCGCCAGTGCAAGATGATTGTTGAGTATCTGCAAAAGCTTAGTGGGCCTGTCGTTTTGTGCGGCGACTTTAACCTCGCGCCGGATAGCGAATCGCTCGAACAAATCAACAAGGTGCTCGTAAATCAATCAAAAAAGAGCGGCGTTACAACCACCCGCACGCCGCTCACCCACAAGACAGAAGTCTGCGATTATATCTTCACAAGCCCAGATATTGAAGTCGAGAGCTTCCACATCCTCGACGATATCGTCTCCGACCACAAAGCCCTTACTTTGGAGTTTTAAAAAGTTATTAGCTCGATATGGACAAAAGTAATTTTTTATGTGAGGATTTGTGTGGCTGACATGAACTTCAAGGGAGAAAAACGATGGCAAATCCTCAGCCAATCGTCGTCCCCGAGCCGGGGACCGAGGGAGAGTGGCTGCCGTTCGAGACTCTTGCAAACGGCGATGACTTCACCCGCAACGGCATCCACTATATGAAGTTGCCGGAAGCCACCTTCGTTGGCGGGCTGAAGGTGAATGCCGCCGCACGCTCTGGTTTCGCTAACGGCTCGTACACACATCTAGACCCCGGGACCCTGGTCTACCGGCGCCATAAGGTCGTCTACCTCTCCTTCCAACTGCGCACTGCGGAGGGGTGAATGAAAATCGGAGTGCGTGTCTTCGGCCGCCAATCACTTCGCGTGATTGGCGGCCTCTTCACGCTAAATTACTAAAGGAGCGCGTAGGGTTACTGGATGTTGATCGCTGTGCCAACCATCGTCTTCTACATTGTTGCGGTAGCGATCGTCATCGTGGCGGTATTTGTGGTGGCCGCGCTTATTCTTCTCTCGCTCTTTCTCTCGGCGGCTCTGCGTATCGCGCGGGCACTCCAAGCCCAGGTGAGGAGATTTGGTAGGGGCGTCGATTTTTTATCAGATTTAATGGGAATGTATATATGAGCAAAAGATTCTTCAAGGGGTTCGTGGTCGGATACTTGGCGGGCGCGGCGGGAGCAACATTGGCATTTAAAATAATGCGTAAAAAGCGGGGCATGTTGGGCCGCCGCCTCATGGCGTGGAAGATCCAAAATGATATAGAGCGACGACTCGAGAATTTAAAAAAGTGGAGCAAGAGCGCCTATAACGAGAGCGTCGATGCCGCGCTCGAGAAATATCGCAAGATGGAATGGCTCGCGGAGACCGAACTGGCGGCCCTGGCGGCGGACCTTAAAGAGCGCTGGCGCGAATCAAAACAGCGGTTTGAGGAATCTGAATTAGATGAGGGGGACGAAGATGAAGAGGACGAAAAGTAAAATATTTTGTTAAGATGGGAGAGTTATGCCTGAGACCGATGAGGATTTAGTCGCGGTGTATCTTGCGCGCGGCAATGAAGATGTTTTTGCAGAGCTGGTCAAACGCCACCTCTCGGGCGTGTACTCTTTTGCTTTAGGATTGGTGGGGCAAGAGTTTGCGGCCGAGGACATCACGCAAGAAGTTTTTCTAAAAGCGTGGAAAAATATCCGCCGCTACGATTCAACCTTAAGTAAATTTAAAACTTGGCTCCTGCGCATCGCGCGCAATACGTGCATCGATTATCTGCGCAAGCGCAAATCCATCCCCTTCTCCGAGCTAGCTAGCCCCTATGCCGACGACGGGGCCGACACCGCGGCACTTTTTGCCGAACGCATCCCCGACCCCGACCCCCTGCCCGATGAGATCCTCGCCCAGGCCGAGAGCGCCGAGGCAGTCGTGCGAGCAGTGGAGCAACTCTCGCCCCGCCAGCGCGAGGTGTTGACGCTCCACTATACCGAGCACTTGACCTTTGAGGAGATCGGCCACGTCCTCGGGCAACCCACCAACACGGTCAAAAGCCGCCATCACCGGGCTCTGGCCGCCCTGCGGGGGATTCTCGCACCAAATGATGCATCTTGACCGTATACTAAACGCATGAGAGAACCGCTTTCACTTTGCGAGGTACTTAAAGGAGCTTCAGCCCCGGAGAGGCTGTTGGGGTTGGCGCTCGCGCGCATCGCGCTCGCGCGAAGGCGCGCCGCCAGGCTCCGCCTGGCGGCGCTGACCGCGCTTGCCGCCGGCTCGGGCGCGCTCTTTGTGCCGGCACTTCGCTATGCCGCACAGGAATTCTATGCCTCGGGTTTTTATGATTACGCCTCGCTCTTGCTCTCCGACCGCACGTTCGTGCTCGACTCGTGGCGGGAATTTTCGTACACCCTTCTCGAATCGCTCCCTTCGCTGGCGCTTCTCGGACTCGTGACTTGCGCAGTGGCTTTTGTGTGGTCGGCGTGGCGCGCGGTGGGCAACGCTAAACTTGCATTCTTTTCTTCTGGTTCAGCTTCTCCTGCGCAAGCATAGTTATGAACAACCCAAGTCTCTCCCAAGGGCTCAAGTGGATACTGCTCGCCACTGCAGAAATTTTTATCGTTTTACTTGTTTTCCACGCGGGACTTTCTTTAGGCGAACGGCGCGCGATTGATCGCTTCGGCCCGCCGCGCCCCGGCCAGCCGGGCCCGGGTGGTTTTGCGGTGGGCGTGCCGCATGGTTTCTTGCCTGATGGGCACGGTGCAGTCGGCATCATCAGCAAAATAACTCTCCCAACCATTTCGATGGCCGAGCGCGATGGTGATGTCGAAGAGGTCATCATCACGGCCAGCACCACCATCGAGCAGGGCCCGCAGATTCTTACTCCCGCGGACCTCACGCTCGGCGAAAATATTATTGTCATCGGCGCACCCGAGCCAGCTGGTGCCCAGATTCAGGCCAAACTTATCCGCGTTCTGCCACAGCCCCAACCCTAGCTACCCATTATTAATTAGTAACTTGTATGACGTACCTACAGAAAATTAAATTATTCGCGATCGCTCACAAAATTTGGAGCGGCATCATTGTGCTCGCGGTGGCCGGGGCGGCATGGTGGGGCTACGGGGTGCTCTTCCCCACCGCCACACAGACACACTACGTGATGGGCACGGTCGCGAGCAGTACGATTGTCGCTTCGATTTCCGAAAGTGGGCAGGTGTCCACTTCCAATAGTGTGAGCATACAGCCGCAAGTCTCTGGCACCATCACCTGGGTCGGCGCTAAAGCCGGCCAGACGGTCCGCGCGGGCCAGGCGCTCGCCACCATCGACAACACCTCGGCGGCGCAGGCGATAAAGGATGCTAAAAAAACGCTGGCTGCGGATCAACTGCAATACCAGCAGAGCACGGCGCAGGCGCCAGTCAGTTATCAAAATGATGTCACGGCACTTGCTACTGCCAAGACTAGTTTACAAGACACGTACAACACCACGTTTAATGATCTTTCCAATACGTATCTCGATTTGCCCACGGTAGTCAGCGGCGCCAACAGTATCCTCTACGGATACGATTTGAGTTCTACCAAAAGCCAATGGAATCTCGACGTGCTCACCGGCTACTTCGGCAGTCTTGAGGACACGACCGCCGTCATTAAGTTTCAAACCAAGGCTAAGGCCGACTACGCGACCGCGAACAGCCAATACACGACCGCGGTAGCCGCGTATAAATTGGCGACGCGCACCTCGAGCAACAGCGAGCTCGATACCCTGCTGGCGCAGACCACGACTATGACGACCGCCGTCGCGCAGGCGCTCCAGAGCGAGCTCAATTTTCTCGGCGCAGTGTCCGACCTCGCGCAGACCTATAACATAAAATTGCCGACGGCGTTTACTACGCTCCAGACCAGTGCGCGCACCTATCTCTCGACCACTAACGGCGACCTGACGACACTGTTAGCTGACAAGAAGGCGATCGACGCTGGCAAACAGACCATCACGAACGATCAGCAAACCGTAACGCTCGACCAGGTCGGCAATCCAGACGGCACCAACCCCATCAGTCTGCAGATATCTAAAAACAGCATCGAAAAAGAACAGGAAGATATAGCAAACCAAGAAGCAGATCTCGCTAAGTACACTATCGTGGCGCCTTTTGCCGGGACGCTCTCGGCAGTCAGCGCGCAGGTTGGCAACTCGGCAAGCGGGAGCCTGGCCACCATCATCTCAAACACCGAGATTGTTGATCTCTCGGTGAACGAAGTCGATGCGGCAAAGATCAAACTCGGCGACAAAGCGACGCTCACCTTCGACGCCATTGATGGGCTCACCCTCACGGGCACCGTGGCCTCGATAAATTCGGTTGGTACGGTCTCGGCGGGTGTGGTGAGTTACGCAGTCGAAATTTCCTTCGACACGCAGAACGCACAGATTAAGTCTGGTATGACGGTAAACGCCACTATTCAAACCGGTGTCCATCAAAACACACTGGTCGTCCCCTCGAGCGCGGTCAAGACGCAGAGTGGGCAAAGCTATGTATTAGCATTCACGCCGGCTATCTCGGCGGCAGATATTACGGCCGCAGGCACCGCGGGTATCGTTTCTACAACCGCACCGAGCATGGTGCCGGTTGAGACCGGACTCTCGGATAATACCAACGTCGAGATACTCTCTGGCCTTACCGCCGGACAGCAAATAGTGGTGAGCACCAAAACCGGTAGTGCTACTACTAAAACCACGGCGGCCGCGGCTACTTCTCGCACCAGCGGCGGGGGCGCACCGGGCGGCGCAGCCGTGATACGCGGGCTATAACCTATGATTGAAGTTAAAAATATAACCAAAACCTATGGAGTAGGAGATACGGCATTCCAGGCACTGCGAGGCGTCTCTTTCACTATCGAGGATGGCGAATTTATCGCCATTATGGGGCCCTCGGGCTCGGGCAAATCGACGCTCATGCACATCCTCGGCTGTCTGGACACGCCGAGTTCGGGGACCTATCAGCTCGACGGCAAAGATGTCTCACAATTGAGCGATGAGGAGCTCGCCGATATCCGCAAAGATAAAATCGGTTTCGTCTTTCAATCATTCAATCTCCTGCCGCGCACAACGGTCTTGCGCAACGTCATGTTGCCGCTGGTCTACGCGGGCGTGGAGGCAGGAGAACGCGAAAGGCGCGCCACGGTGGCGCTGGCCGCCTCAGGCCTCGACGCCAGCCACTTCTTTCATAAAAGCAACGAACTCTCGGGCGGGCAAATCCAGCGCGTGGCCATTGCGCGCGCATTGGTGAACAATCCGACGCTCATCCTGGCCGACGAGCCGACCGGCAACCTCGACACCAAGACGGGTGAGATTGTGCTCGGCACCTTCCAGAAACTCAACGAGGATCACGGCCGCACCATCGTGCTTATTACCCATGAGCCGGACATCGCCGAACATGCACAGCGTATTATCACCGTGCGCGACGGTGTGATTGTTTCGGACTCCAAAAGACACCAGCGCCGCAATGCGCGCCACGCCGAATAAACCCTATGACGTTTAACGATACTCTTGAAGAAACGTACACCGCGCTCTCGGCCAACAAAGCGCGCTCGGGGCTAACGGTCCTCGGCATTGTTATCGGCATCGCCTCGGTCATCGCGATGGTCTCGGTCGGCCAAGGCGCCTCAAGCGGCATCCAATCGAGCATCCAATCGCTCGGCTCTAACCTCATCGAGGTGACCCCAGGCGCAGCCCGCAATGCCGGAGGCTTTGGTGCAAGTTCTGGCCGTGGCTCGGCAACCACGCTCACCCAAGCCGACGCGGATGCTATTCAGTCCCAAGTGCAAAATGTTTCTGCGCTCGCTTCCGAGGTCTCAAGTCGCCAGCAAATCACCGCCCGCGGCACCAACACCAACACCACCGTCGACGGCGTGACCGCCTCGTATCTGCAAATCCGCAATCTCACGATGGACCAAGGGAGTTTTGTGACTGATGCAGAGAGTCAATCGCTCGCTAAAGTCGCGGTCCTCGGCCCCACCGCAGCGAGCGACCTTTTTGGCACCGACGATACCCAGACCGACGGCTTACCTCAAGACATTGTGGGGCAAACCATTCGGATTAAAAATATGCAATTCACGGTCATCGGTATCACCGCAAGCAAAGGCGGTAGCGGTTTTAGCAACCAAGACGACATGGTCTACATCCCCTCACTAAGCGCCCAGCGATTCCTCTCGGGCAACAGCGCCGTCTCCACCGTGGACATCCAAGCCACGAGCGCCGACGTGATGACCCAAGTGCAAAACGATGTCACCAGCCTCCTGCTCTCGCGCCACGGCATCACCGACGCAACCAAGGCCGACTTTAGCGTGCTGAACCAGAACGATTTACTCTCAACCGTCTCGAGCGTCTCGCAAACGCTGACTATCCTCTTGGCGTCTATCGCGGCAATCTCGCTCGTGGTGGGCGGCATCGGCATTATGAACATGATGCTCACGACCGTGACCGAGCGCACGCGCGAGATAGGCCTACGTAAAGCCATCGGCGCGAAGCGCGGCGACATCAGCAAACAATTTCTCGTCGAGGCCGTGACCCTTACACTTGTGGGCGGCGTCATCGGCATCGCGCTCGGAGTCGGTGTCGCGCTCGGGGTTGGAGCTCTGGGCCTCATTACCACGAGCATCTCGTGGTACTCGGTGTTCCTGGCCTTCGGCGTCTCGGCCGCCATCGGCATCGTCTTTGGCTACTATCCCGCGCGCCGCGCCGCGGCGCTTAACCCCATCGACGCCTTGCGCTACGAGTGATTGCATAATTTTTTGGATGTTATACTTATTTGCGTATGCTCACGAGGTATAGCCGCGCAGAGGTAACGTGGATTGATTGCGTGACGCCCACGCCGCCGGAGGTCCGCGCGCTCATGCAAGAGTTCGGCATCGACCCCAGCATTGCCGAAGAGCTCATATTGCCCTCCTATCGCCCCAAGGTTGACCGGCGCGGCGATGTTATTTATGTCGTGCTCCATTTCCCGCTCCTGCGCACCTCGCACCGGCACCCCGGCCAAGAAATTGATTTCATTATCGGCAGGCGTTTTCTTATCACCACGCGCTACGAGTCTATCGACCCGCTCCACTCGTTCGCTAAAGCGTTTGAGGTTGAGTCGGTGTTGGGTAGCCCTGGCGTAAGCCATGGCGGCCATCTGTTTGTGGCGATGGTGCAGAATCTTTACCGCGCGCTTGGTGAAGAGTGCGATGTGCTTGACCAACGCTTGCGCGAGATCGAAGAACACATCTTCAACGGCGACGAGCGGCGCATGGTGACCCAACTCTCTCAAGAAGGGCGCATCATTCACGATTTTCGCCAAGCGCTCGGCCCCCACGGCGAAATGCTGGGCTCCTTTGATTCTGCTGGTGCGAAATACTTCGGCGTCGAATTTTCATACCACGTGCGCCCGCTGCTCGAGAGCTACCGCCGCGTCGAGCGCCGCATAGAGAACCTGCGCGACTCACTGAATGAGTTGCGCGAAACCAACAACTCACTACTCTCGACCAAACAAAATGAAATTATGAAGACCCTCACCATTGTGGCGTCGGTCATTTTCCCGCTCACGCTTATCTCGAGCATCTTCGGCATGAATACCAAATATCTGCCCGTCGTGGGGATGCAATATGACTTCTGGGTCGTTATCGGCATTATGGCATTGTTGACCTGCAGCCTCTTTCTTTATTTCAAAAAGAAAAAGTGGCTGTAAGCTATGCGACTCCCTCACTTCTCTCTGGCAAAATCTAAAAAAAAGAAGCTCCCGCCGTTGAGCTTCCACAACACGCTCTCGGGCAAAGAGGAGGTCTTCGAGCCCATGGGCGACGTGGTCCGGATGTACAACTGCGGGCCGACGGTCTACGACCGCCAACATATTGGCAATATGTTCAGCCAGATCTTCGCCAATACCCTGCGCCGCACGCTCGACGTGTGGGGTTTTGACGTCAAGCAAGTTATCAACATTACCGATTTTGGCCATCTCTCGGGCGACAACGAGGGTGATGCCGACCAAGGCGAGGACAGGATGAGCCGCGGGCTCAAGCGTGAAGGGCTCACCCTAACGCTCCCCAACATGCGCGCCATGGCCGAGAAATATGCACAGACTTTTTTTGATGATATTGAACTTTTAGGTGTCGATCTCTCAAAAATAGCCTTTCCTCGCGCGAGCGACTACATCCCCGAACAAATCGCGCTTATTAAGACGCTACAAGAAAAAGGCTATGCCTATCTTGCCAACGATGGTGTGTATTTTGATACCGCGAAATTCCCCGCCTATGGCAAGCTTGGCAATATCAATCTCCAAGGCCTCAAAGGAGGTGCACGTGTCGCCGAGAACAAAGAGAAGCACAGCCCGCACGATTTTATTTTATGGAAATCCGACAAAGCTCTGGGTTGGGAGAGCCCGTGGGGGCTTGGTTTCCCCGGCTGGCATATCGAATGCACCGCAATCATCTTCACCTTGTTGGGCAAGCAGATAGACATTCACACCGGCGGCGTCGAACACATCCCGATCCATCACAACAACGAGATCGCCCAAGCCGAAGCGGCGACCGGCAAACCATTTGTGCGCTATTGGATGCACAACGAGCACATCACGCTCGAAGGGAAAAAGATTTCGAAGTCGCTCGGCAACACGGTATACCTCCACAATCTCATCGATCGTGGGCTCTCGCCGCGCGCTTTGCGCTATTGGGCGCTGACCGGCCACTATCGCACGCAGATGAATTTTACCTGGGAGGCTATCGAGGCCGCCGACACGGCGCTCGGCCGCTTGACGCGTCTCTACCATGAGTTGCCGCCCTCGGGCCTTGCACCGAACGTCGCTTTTTTACAAAAATTTTATATAGCAATCGCGAATGACCTCAATACCGCCCAGGCGCTCGCACATCTGTGGGACATGCTCAAAGACCCTGCTATCTCGCCCGCCGTCAAGCGCGCCTCGCTTTTTGAGGCTGACAAGATCCTCGGCCTAGGGCTCGCCGACCCACAGAAGACGATAAAAATGCACGTCGGCGAAGAATTCCCTGCCGAGGTAAGCACACTCTTAAAAGAACGTGAAGAGGCCCGTAAAAATAAGGATTTTGCGAAGGCCGACGAACTACGCGAGAAGATACAAGGCCTCGGCTACGAGATAAAAGACACGCCAGAGGGGCCGACCCTCACAAAACTCTAGCTATCCCCATCTAATCCCCACCCTTGTCCAGCTTTTGGCAGAGTGCATTTAGGGGTAGCATAGAGGCATGGCAAAAAAGGAGCGGGCTCTGCGCCTGCCACCACAGACCATCGAGACCGAGCAAGCGCTCTTGGGCGCTCTTCTCATTCGACCCGAGGGTATGCTCGAGGTGGTCGACATTCTCTCGCCGGACGCTTTCTATAGCGAGAAGCATCGTATCATCTATCGCGCGATGTTGGCGCTCTTCGGCAAGAGCGAGCCGGTGGATATTGAGAGTGTCCGCGCAAAACTTTCCGACCAAAGCCAGCTCGAGCAAATTGGCGGCATTACCTACTTAGCTGATCTCGCAAGCGAAGTGCCCGCCGCAAGCAATGCGCGCCACTATGCCGAGGGAGTACAAAAAAAATACATGCTGCGCTCGCTTATCGATGCGGGCGAATTTGTCGCCGAGCTCGGCTATGACGAGGCGGGCGAAATAGAAGAGACGCTCGACAAAGCCGAGAAGAAAATCTACGAAGTGACCTCAAGCCCGACGCTTTCTAAATTTGTCGCCCTGCGCGAGACCTTGGGTCTCGCGTGGGAGCATCATTTACAACTGCAAGAAAATCAGGGGCAAATCCGCGGCGTGCGGACCGGCTTCCCCCATCTCGATAATCTACTCGCAGGTTTACAAAAATCTGATCTCATAATTTTGGCGGCGCGACCCTCGATGGGTAAAACGGCGCTCGCGCTCGACATCGCGCGGCAGGCGGCCGTCGAGAACGGCACCGTCGTGGGCATCTTCTCGCTCGAAATGTCGTCCCAACAGTTGGTCGACCGCATGATTGCCGCCGAGGCAAAAGTTAACGCGTGGGACTGGCGCGTCGGGCGTATTAAGGAGAACAGTGAGGATTATGACCGCATCCGCGAGGCCTATGATCGACTCTCGCGCGCGCCTATTTTTATCGACGACTCGCCGGGCAACAACATTCTCAAGATGCGCGCCGTGGCGCGGCGACTCAAGCGCGAGCATGAGCTTGGGCTCATCGTGGTCGACTACCTCCAGCTCATGATCCCCACCGGCGCGCGCGCCAGCGACAGCTTGGTGCAACAGGTGACTGAAATTTCTCGCTCACTCAAAATTCTCGCGCGCGAGCTCGATGTGCCGGTCCTGGCGCTCTCACAGCTCTCCCGCGCTGTGGAGACACGGCGCGGTAAGCCACGCCTCTCCGACCTGCGCGACTCGGGCTCCATCGAGCAAGATGCCGACGTGGTTATGTTTATCCATCGCGACGACAAAATGAACGAGGATTCTGAACGCCCCAACATCGCTGAAATTTTGGTCGAGAAACATCGCAACGGCCCGGTGGGCGCTATCGAGCTATTCTTCGACGACAAACAGACGACTTTCAAGTCGCTCGAGAAGGCCGACTTTAGCGCGTTTGAATCTGCCGCGCCGGATGATTTTTAATGAATCCTCTCGAGAAACTCACGGCGGCGTTTGAACGATTCCCCGGCATCGGGCCGCGCCAAGCGCGCCGCTTTGTTCAACATCTGCTCTCTTCCCCGCCAAGCGCGAGAAATGATTTGGCTCGGTTAATAGAGCGCCTGGGTGCTGAAGTCAGCCAATGCAAAAAATGCTACCGCTGGTCGACCAAGAGCGACGGACGCGGCGGTTTATGTTCAATCTGCGGCACTACGCGTCGTGAGGCTGGCGTACTGTTTGTCGTTGAGAAAGATGCGGATATCGAGACCGTCGAGCATAGCGGATTCCGCGGGCTCTATTTCGTCCTCGGCGGCACGGTGCCTTTGGCCGCCGAAGAACCCGAACACCATCTTCGATTGCGCGAGCTCTTAGCTCGCGTCGAGCAAGACGGCAGTGAGGGAAAATTGCAGGAAATTATTTTGGGCCTTTCGGCAACCACCGAAGGCGACCATACGCGAATGCTCCTGCAAGAAAAACTGCTCCCCATCGCGGAGGGTCTTAAATTTAAAATCACCTCGCTCGGCCGCGGCCTCTCGACCGGCTCTGAATTGGAATACGCCGACCCCGACACTATCCAAAACGCGCTCAACTCGCGGCAATAAGAGTTTTCTGATATCGTAATCGCAGATACGTAGTAACCGGGCTTCGGCCCTATCAAGGAGACAGCCGATGAATAACGCGGTAAAGAGCCTTGATCGGCTCTTCCGGCTGATGGTGGTAGCCGTGGCCATCAGCGTGGGCACTTTCTTCGCCATAGGGAGCGGGCTCGTGAGCCAGTTCTTCGCTCCCTCGAAACTCATCGAGGTCCAGCTCTCCGCGATCATGGTCGCCGGTGTGTTGGGAGGAGTCTGGCTGCTCATCCACCCGGCCAGGAAGAGCCGGCGGGAACCGCTCATTGCCGGCACGATGAGCTACGTCGCGATCGCCTTCATCGTCCCTCTAGGCACCATCGGCAATATCGTCCCGGCAGGAATGACGCCGGTGTTCGTCTTCCTGCTCCCGGTGATCGCGGCGATACCCATGAGCCAGCATCTCGGGTTTTTTGGACGACATTTCCCGATGCTCATGATGTTCTTCTTCGCTCCCGCCGCCGCGTCCTGGCTGGTGATATCTGGGTGGGTCGTCGGCATCGCCGCCTCGATTGCCTATCCGATGCGGCAGTTCGAAGGTGTCGCGATCGACGTCATCGTCCTGTCCATAGGGCTCGCGGTAAGCTACTTCGTCGCGGAGCATATCGCGAACGCCTGCCCACGACAAACCGAGGAGGTTGCCAAGTACGTCTAAACTAAATCCCCGCCTGGAGCGATCCAGGCGGGGACGATTATTTTATCGAGAAGCTTTTTGCGTAGTTACGCGAGCTTCGTAATTTTTACTTCGAAAAAGGGCTGGCGGTGGCCGTTCTTTTTAAAATAGTTGGACTTCGCTTTGTATTTGATGACGATGACTTTTTTGGCACGGCTTATCTTGGTGACCTCGGCCGAAACCTTGGCGCCCGCGATGTAGGGCGTGCCGATGGTCGTGTCCAGCCCGTTGTCGACGAGGAGCACTTTATCAAAAACAACCGCATCCCCTGCCTTGTATTCGCCCTTGGCAGGCGCAACTTTTTTGAGCTTTTCAATCTTGACCAACGAGCCCTCGGCAACCATATACTGCTTGCCGCCCGTCTCGATGACGGCGAACTCCTTCGACTCCGTTTTGGGAGCCGGCTTTGCTACTTTTGGGGCTTTTTCTTTGGTCTTTGCGGTGACTGCCATAACGAAAACACTATAGCGCGCTAAGCCAAAATATGCAATACTGGCGCCGACAACAAGAGGAGGCCAAAATGGCCAACAAGGTTGCCCCGAAGTACCCGCTCACCGGATGGAGACAGTTCGCCGTCTTGAGCGAAGAGGCGCTCTGCGTGTTGCTGCTCGTCCTCTACTTGTTCGTAACCGAGGGCGTATACGCACTGCATCAGCGCCTCGCGGGCCGCTCGCAGGCCTGAACGCCACCGTACACCGGCTTCCCAGACGCCCATCCAGGGCGAATGGGGAGACCGGTTAATTTTTTAATCCTTCCCTTCTAAAATTGGCCGATCGAGGAGCGGTACATCAATGTTTATGTCGGTCGACGAATCGATCCGCAAAACATCTTTCTCAATCTTACCGAGCTCTTTGGTGCCCGCATTAAAGTGGTTCACCGTGGTCGAGAGCGAGGTCCCGAGCTTTTTATAAAAGTCCTGATAAGCATTGATGTGCCGGCCGAGCGCCTCGACATTTTTGGCGATATCTTTAGCCTGCTCTTCAATTTTAAATGCTTTAAAGCCATAGAGCACCGATTGGAGATACGCGGCAAAAGTAGTTGGCGAGACGATGATCACCTTCTTTTCGTTATAGGCATAGTCAATCAAATTGCGCGTATTCACCTTAACCGAGCCAATCTCGTTGACGAGCAGATCGTAGTAAATCCCTTCGGCTGGGATATACATAAAAGCGAACGGCAACGTGCCATCCTTTGGCCGCACATATTTAGCAGTCTCGTCGATGCGCAACTTGAGATCATTTTTGAAGAGCTTCTCAAGCTCATCGCGGCGCCCTTCGTCGCTTTCGTTCAGTACACGGTTGTAGTTATCGAGGCTGAACTTCGCGTCAATCGGGATAATCCCCTCTTTGGTAACAATGGCAGCGTCCACTGTCTCGCCGCCGGGGAATTCGTACTGCATTTTGTAGGTGCCCGGCGGCAAAACATTGCTTAGAATAAGCTCAAGCGAGCGTTCGCCGAGATTGCCGCGCTGTTTTTGGTGCTTCAAAACTTTCTCCAGATTTTGGAGCTGTTCGGCTAAAGTGAAAACCTGCTTGGTAGATTCTTTTGTTTCAGCAACTCCTTTGGTCACTTCTAAGAGCTGATCGGAGACGCGCGCGGTGATGTCGCTCATGAGCCGCTGGGATTGATCGAACTGCGTCTTCATCGAGTCGAACATGCGTGTATTCCCCTCGCTCAATTTACTGTCCATAGAGCGGGTCAAGTCTTGGACTGCTTGCTGGATTAAAATAAGCCCTTGCGTGTCAGGGGCGGGTTCTTCGGGCCGGGCGCCAATGCGCTTCCACACTACGAAGAGCATTCCCGCATTGCCCAGAATGAGCACCACAAAAATGATAACCAACCAGTCCATGTCGGTAGTTTACCACGCGCCGCCGCTTTGCTAGACTATCGGTATGACCCATCTAGAACTTAAAGAAGCCGTCACGCAGGCGATGAAAAACCGCGAAGCATTGCGTCTCTCGGTCTTGCGTGGCCTCATGAGCGCCGCCACCAACGAGCTCGTTGCCCATGGCAAAAAGCCGACCGACGAATTATCCGAAGAAGATCTATTGACGCTTGTGAGCCGCGCGCGTAAACAGCGCCTCGACTCTATCGAACAGTTTGAGAAAGGCGGCCGCCAAGATTTGGCCGATAAAGAAAAAGCGGAGCTCGTTATTATCGAGGCAATGTTGCCCCGGCAGTTGAGCGAGGCCGAGATACAGACGGCCACGAAGGCGAAGGCTGCCGAGCTCGGTATCACCGATGCCACAAAAAAGAACCAGCTCATGGGTGCGTTGATGAAAGATCTCAAAGGTCGTGCCGATGGCAACCTCGTCAAAGCCGCCGTAGAGGCGCTTTTTAATTAAGCGCTTTTCTGTTACGATGTTTCTGTTTGCAGTGAGCTGTTTAGTGTTCGTTCTCTTCGGCCCTATCGTCTAATGGTTAGGACAGCGCCCTCTCACGGCGTAAATTGGGGTTCGACTCCCCATAGGGTCACAAAAACGGTTTTAAAGAAAGGCGCCTTGAGGCGCGTTTCTTCGTTTTTGTGAAGCCGGAGCGATGTTTTGCAATTGCAAAACCCTGCCCGCCGGCAGGCAGGCGCGAGGCGGGGTCGGCGACCAAACTTTGCGACGGCAAAGTTTGAGTTGTAGACCACAAAATCAACGTCGTTTATAGCACCAAAACAAGACACTGGACCAGTTATAATGGGTTAATGAAAAAGGTTTATCAATGGACCGCGAACAGCATACTTGCTCTACACGTCTTTCTTGGAATCTTCTTTCTCGTCGGCTGGATGTTTAGGAGTATTCAACCTTTGTATCTAACGATTTTAATCGCGTGGCCACTTTCTTGGATATTTTTGGGATACTGCCCTCTGACTAAATGGGAGTTATTGTTACGTAAAAAATATAATTCTGCCATTAACACAAACGCCGAAGCCATTCAATACAATATGCAAAAATACTTGGGAGTGCACCTGCCGTCGCGCCCCATTTACATCTGGGGAATAACAATCTTTTTTATTTTATTAACTTTATCGATCGCTCCTGACTTTCTCCAATAGTCGCCCAAATTCTCACCACAAAATAAAAAATTACTCCCGCGTATACGAGTACGCTTCTTCCTCAACTTCTTCGTGTGTCTTTGTATGTCTGCTCTGCAACATCTCCTCCTCTAATTCTTCGGAAGTTTCTGCCGCTACGGTGGCATGCTCCTCCTCTTCTATGTCGGTCGAGCTAGGGAACAACAAATACAAAACGCCTAAAAGGATGGCAAAAAAGCCCCCGAGCAAAATTATTATTTCATGCAAAGGCATAGCGTTTGGGTGACAATCACTAATGAACGTACGCCTATTGTATGAGTATTGTATGAGTTTGTCAAGATTACCGCTTCTTCCACTCGCTGTCTTGGCGCACCAGAAATTCACGGGCGCGCTCGGGCTCATGCATGAGTTCCTCGACCGCGCGCTCCATGCGTGTGCTCTGGGAACCTTTTATCAAAATAACATCACCCGGGCCGATGAGGTTTTTCAATTCTTCGCCAGCTATACGCGAATCGTCGTAGTGCAGTATGGTCGAGTCGGGCAGTTCGGCGTCGAGCGCGCCCTGTGCAATATCACGCGCGCGCGGCCCCACAACGGCGAGAATATCCACACTCCTTGCCGCCAAGGTGCCGAGCTTGCGATGCTCTTCGACCGAGTGTCGGCCAAGCTCAAGCATGTCACCTAAGACGGCGATATGCCGGCCATTCGATATCAAGGTGAGTGCCCCCAGAGCCGCCTCGGCGGCGGCAGGCGAAGAGTTGTAGGTATCGTCAATCAGAAGTGAGCCTTTGAGCCCGGGCAGGAGCCGCATGCGCCCCGGCGGCGGGACGTAGCTACTCAAAGCCGCGCCCATCTCGGCAACACTTTTGCCAAGCGCCGCCCCTACCGCCGCGGCCGCAACAAGCGAGAGCATGGGGTGCGCGCCGAGGACACCTCGAATAACGACCGGGATAGTCTCTTTTTTACCACCACTCACCTTGAGCTCTATGTCGCACTGCATCCCCACGGGCCACGCATTGCCCGGCTCGGTCGCCACCGCGAAGTTAGTGCCGCGCACGTCATTCGGTTCAGAAAGCCCAAAAAAAACAACACCACAGCCACGCTTCTCGGCCCTTTCGGCAAGCGCTCGCGCGCGCTCTTCGTCGCCAAAAAGCACCAGGGTGCCGCCCGGCTTGAGCGCAGTGATAAGTGAAGCTTTTTCCTCAATCACCTCGTCGGGCGAACCGAAAAATTCGACATGCACTGGCATCTCCGGCAGGCGCGTGATGACGGCGATATCAACCGGCAACCATGCGCTTATAGAGCGGATATCCCCCGGCGTGTCCGCGCCTATCTCGAGTACCAACCACTCGGGATAGGTGGTGCTGAAGATAATGAGAAGCAGACCGTGGAAAAGATTCTGTATCCAAAGCAGAGGATTGTCCCACGCGTTGGGACAACCGAGTATGGTGAGTGGCACGCCCACCTCGCTGTTGAAGCTCTTCTCGCTCTTGCGCGCGTGGGCACCCTCCGCGAGCACGGTGTAGATCGCATCTTTGGTAGACGTTTTACCAACACTACCGGTCACCGCGATGATGCGCGGCTTATATTTGCGCACGACGAGCTTGGCCTCACTCATCAGAAGCCACACGACACCGCGTTTGGTTATTCGACGCATCATACGTTTTTAGCGGTCGGGCGGCACATTGTAGTAATTAATGAGAAATTGGGTGAGCGCATTCCACGGCGGCGCCCAGGTAGTTGAGGCATAGGGCGCACCCACCGGCTCGTATGCGAAGAGGAAGACGATAAATTGAGCATGATATGAGGGGAAGAAGCCGAAGAAGCTATGCAAGTACTTATCAGGATAATAGCCTCCATTTACCGGGTCTGCAATCTGCGCGGTGCCGGTCTTGGCGGCCACGCTATAACCCGCGCGTTTGTCCTGCCCATTCGCGAGCGAGGTATCAACCACCTGCGTGAGCATGCGCTCGACGGTCGTCGCGGTCTCGGGCTTGAGCACCGAGAGGGGCTTTCCCCAGTCGATGGTATGGGTGAGCCCCGTCGTGTAGCGGATTTGTTTTACTAAATGCGGCGTTACCAAAAAGCCGCCGTTGGCGAGTACCGAGAGTGCTCGCACGGTCTCCATCGGTGTCAGCGCTATCCCCTGCCCGAAGGATGCGGTGTCGTACTGCACCTGTTGCGGTTTTTGGAGATTGCTCACAATGCCGCCAATCTCGCCCGGCAAATCGATGCCCGTCTTTTCGCCGAGCGCGTAGTGATTAAGAAAATAATCCCGCATCGTCGAAGAGCCCATCTGTGTGGCAACGAACGAAGCGCCCACGTTCAGCGATTGGCTCAATATCTGTTGCATCGGGATGACCCCGCGTGCTTTGAGGTCATAGTTGCAAATCTTTTTTTTATCGACCGTTATACAACCCTTATCGTTATAGGTTGTGTGCTCGGTTACTGCGCCCGAGTCGAGGCCGGCCGCCATGGTTAGTGGCTTGATAATAGAGCCCATCTCATAATCATTTTGTACCAGTGCATTTTGATAAATAAGCGGGTTCTGTTGCGAGCCGAACGTGTTGAGATCGAAGGTGGGCGAAGTCGCCATAGCCAAGATCTCGCCATTTTGCGGATTCATAATGATGCCGCCCGCAAGCCCCGGATGCCACGTATCGTCATAGGCTTGGAGTTGCCGTTCGAGTTCGGCCTGCACGGTGGGCTCGATGGTCGTGACGATATCTCCCTCCTGTGCCTCGCCCGAGAGTACCGATTTGACGCCACCGAAAAGCTCGACAAAAAAGTTGCCATAGAGATCGCTCCCGCGCTCGAGCATCGGGTCGTACTGCTTCTCGAGACCATATTGCCCCTGCTGCGTATCATTATTGTTATAGGCAACGAAGCCAAGCTCCTGCGCGGCCAGGGAGCCTCCCGGGTAATAGCGCCAGCGATCGTCGCTCACAATGAGCCCAGGCATTTGTTTTGAAACGAGCACGGTGCCGTCGCCCTCGACATGCGTAGCTATAGGCTGGTAGCGGCTCCCTGCCTTGGTCGCTTTAGCAAGAAACTCTGTATAGGAAAGTTTGGTACTGCTTGCGAGAGTCGAGTAGAGTGCCGGTGGATTAACAACGAGTGTGGGGTTGAGCGCCAGCGAGTAGCCCTGCTTCATCGTCGCGGCGGTGACCAGTGAACCGTCTTTATTGGTAAAGTAGATGCTCCCGCGATCCGGCAAGGGCGCTTGCGGGTCGCTGAATTGTTCGTTGGCGCGCTGCGTGTATGCCGAGCCGCGAATGATTTGCAAAAGATAGAGCCGGCCAATGATGACGGCGGCCACCACAAGACAGCACAGCAAGAGGACATGGATGCGGCCAAGAAACCTTCTGCTCATATGTGCTCCATTAGTTGTTCGTGCGCAGAGAAAGCGTGTGATAGCTCGACCCCGCGTAGATGGTGCTCACTTCTCTAGGCGCGACGTAGCCCAAGCTCGCAGCACTATCCGGCGTGAGCGCGCGCGCCGCGGCAAGGTACTGTGTCTCCAAATCGCCCACCTCGGCGGCCAACGCCCCTATGTTGTCTTGCGCGGCCGTGCGAGCCGCCGCGTGCTCGACCGCCAAGAGGAGGAACGTCCCATAGAGAAAAACCGAGAGAGCGCACACGACCGCGAGCCCGGCGCCCACGCGAGTGAGGTAGAGATGGTAGCGAGCGAGATCGAATGTGCGAGTCTGGGTCATATTTTTTCTATGGCGCGCAGTTTGGCACTGCGCGCGCGCGGATTATTAATAATTTCTTCTTGGGTCGGCGTAAGTGGTTTTTTGTAGAGTAGCCTGCCCTGCTCTTCTTTGACCTTGGTTGCAAAATAATTTTTTACCTGCCGGTCTTCGATGCTGTGGAAGGTGATGACCGCGATGCGGCCCTTGGGCGCCAAACGCTCCCACGCGGCCTCGAGCCCTGCTTTGAGCGCGCCCAGCTCGTCGTTGACCGCGATGCGCAGCGCTTGAAAGCTCTTGGTGGCTGGGTGCAATTTACCGCGACGATAGGCTGCCGGGACCGCACCCTCAAGCGCCTCGACAAAATCCGCCGTCTCGGCAAACGGCGCGCGCCCACGACGCTCCGCGACCGCCCGCGCGATGCGTCGCGCGTAGCGCTCCTCGCCATAGCCATAAAAAACGTCGGCCAGCGCCTGCTCGCTCCACGTATTCAAAATTTGCGCCGCCGTGAAGCCCGAGCGGGGCTCGGGCCCGTAGCTCATATCGAGCGGCTCATTATGCAAAAAAGAGAACCCCCGCCCCGAGGCGAGCTGTTCGCTCCGCCAGCCGAGATCAAAAAGTGCTTTATTTATTTTTTCTACACCAAGTTTATCCAAGGCAGTGCCCAGATCAGCAAAATTTGATTCAACTACTTGTACTTGGGCGGTGTTGCTTGTATCAAGAGCAGACAAGCGCACGCGGGTCGCCTCCACAGCGCTCGGGTCGGCATCCAACGCAATAAGGCGGGCACTCGCCTGCCCGCCGTGGCGGGGTGCCGCGCGTAGAATCGCCTCGCTGTGGCCGCCCTGCCCGGCGGTGGCATCCAAAATAACGTCGCCAGCCTGGGGCGTGAGCGCCGCCAAAACCTCATCAACCATTACGCTCTTGTGCGCTGACTGCCGCTCATAGGCCCCGCCGCTCTCCTCTCGAGTTAAGCGATGCGGCCGGTGAGCGGGAGTCAATGCAAAAGTCATGGTTGGCATAATTTTTTTAAAGAACATTCAGCTCGCCCAATTTTTGTGCCATCTGCTCGGCGTCCTTCTCGATGCGATGTTTGTATTCGCCCCAGAGCTTCTCGTTCCAAATTTCGACTCGGTCGGAGACGCCGGCCAAGACCACGCGCGTCTCGAGGGTGGCAAACTCTTTGAGAAAGTCCGGGACCAAGACGCGCCCCGCGCTGTCGACCTCGGTCTCAACAGCGCCCGAGAGCAAGAAGCGGCTCATGCCCCGCGTGTCGGCCTGGCCAAAGGGGAGCTCGGCCAATCTGTCGGCTATTTTCTGCCATGCGCTTGGAGCGAACATGAAGAGGCACGAATCGAGGCCTCGCGTGATCACCACTTTGTCGCCGAGCTCCTTGCGAAACTTGGCAGGCAGAGAAAGGCGCTTTTTGGGGTCCAGGGTGTGTAGATATTCGCCAATGAGCATAATTCATCCCACTCTCTCCCACTTCGGAGCAGGTATATGCCATTCTACCCCACCCGAGCTAATAGGTTATCCACAAGCAACAGCCCCGATTTGAGGGGCTGTAAAGCACTCGGCAAAAAACCTTTATCTCGAAGCTTCCTTGAGTCGTTTGAGGACGAAATCTCTATCTAAAACGGAGAGGAACCAACCTGCTTTGGGGCCGTACGATTTACCCAAGAAAGAAAGATAAATAGCACTAAAGAGTTCGGCTGGAGCAATGGCCGCCTCTTCTTTCAGTGTATGGAGTTTTTGGTGAAGCGCTTCGCCGTCGGGTATTGTCGCCTGCCCTTCGATAAAGTCGGCGAGTAGTGCGAGCGCATGCTTCTGCACCGGCGAGAGCACGGCGGCTTCGGAGAGTGTTTCTTGGAGTTTAAAGACAAATTTTTCGGGTGCAAAGAGCTCGAGCCAGTGCAGTGCATAGCGCCGGCGCTCCTCGGCCTCTTTTTGCTCGGCATCATTCAACGCTTCGCCTTTGAGGAGCGCCATCTCGTCCCCAAAATCGAGGTGTGGCATCTGCGCGACAAACGCCACCTGCGAGAAGCGCGGCAGGAACATCCTTGCCGACACTCTTCGTCCAGGGTAGAGATACTCGAGCAGGCGCGAGTCGTCATCGCGGACGCCGCTCCAATATTTCTCTAACAATTTGTCGTACTGATCGAATAAAATCGGTATCGTATCCCCCGCCGGATCGAAATTGATCTGTTGATTAATATCTTTGCCAAAAAGCGCGAGGCGAAAGATGTGCGGTGGTACCAGTTCGACGATTTCTTTTGCCGAGGAACCTTGGCCTTTGCTTGAAGACATTTTCTTGCCACCCACCAGGAAGAACTCGTTGGCGACGCCGAAGGGCTCGGGATAATCAAAAACATCTTCCGATATGCGCCGCGCCACGTCGCGCGCGCCGCCTTTGGAGTAGTGATCTTTGCCGCCGCCTTCGATATCGACACCGACCACTAACCACTTTGCCGGCCAGTCGAGTTTCCACGGGAGCTTGGCTTTGCCGCCAAACGGAGACACCTTCCCGTTGTGCCCGCAGCCCTCAGCCCACGCGACCGCCTTGGGCTCGCAGGTGTACGTCACCAAGGAACCGTCCCAAACGCTTACTTTGGTGGTGCCCATCTTGCCGCATTGTTCGCAGATGACCGAGAGCGGGAACCAGCCCTCGGGGCGCTCGGCGCCTGAGACCTCTTTATATATTTTGCGCACCACGGCCGCGCGATCGAGCGCCAGGCGTATCGCGCCATCCATCTTGCCCGCGCGATATAATTCGCTCGCTCGGTAAAACTCTGGCGAGAAGCCCGCTTCTTTTATTGCCGCCATAAATTCTCCGCCAAAATATTCGGCGTAGTTCGAGGCCGCTTTGGGGTCGGGCGAGGGTATCGCGTAAAGCGGCTTGCCCATCTCTTTTTGATAAATCGCGGCATCGAGATACACCGGCAGGCCGTCCATCGGATCCATATCGTTGATCTCGTATTTAAACGTGTGCGGGATGCCCGCCTCGCTCAAACGCTCGGCTATCGCCGCATGCAAGGCCAGCGCGCGCATCGAGCCCACATGCACGCGGCCGGAGGCGGTCTTTTCATCACGGATCAGGAGCGTCTTCCCCGACGCGATTTTATCCTTGAGCGACTCCTCTATTTGTCCGTAAATTCGGTCGAGCCAAAACATGTTTATAGCATAACGTCTTTGGCCAAATTTCTATAGTACTTGACAAAATGTATGTCAAGATGTAATATCCCGCCCAGCAGGACTTCACCAATTCAACAGCCGTGAATCGCGGCGGGAGGATAAACTGTGCGTCGTTTTGTGAACTTGGCGGCATTTGTGCTGCTCTTCGCCTTCGCCGCCTTCCAACCAGTGCGAGCGTGCGATTTCTTCGCGTTCTCGGACGTGAAGAGCCGCTACATCTACAGTGACTCAGGTGTCGTCGGCAGCAAGAACCCGGTCGTGCAGACCGGTTTGTCGACCACGTGCGCCCACTGGTCATTTGACCTGTGGAATTCGTCCGAGCTGTCCGGCAAGGGCAAGTATGGGCGCCGCGGTGGTGGTGACGAGAACGATTTCGCACTCATCTACCGCAATTCGATCGAGACGGTCCTCGGCAAATTCAACTACGCCGCTTCGGTCGCCTACTGGGCGCTCGGCTACGGCAAAGCCGGGTTGTACGGCGTCCGTGACGACATGACGTACAACTACGTCGAGGTGTCGCGACCGTTCAAGATCGGCGACGCGACGATCGAGCCGTTCGTTCGGCCGTCGCTTTACCAGCCGTTCAACGGCAAGGGCGAATGGGTCGTCTGGGGCGGGGCCAAGATCGAGCTGCCGATCAACAATTGGCTCTCACTGGTCGGCAACGTCTCGGTGGCCTACAGCGCCACCAAACATGTTGCCGTCTTCCGCCCGGGCGGCGAATTCAACGCCAAGCTCGGCGGTGGTTGGGGCGTCCACGCCGGGGTGGGCTACTGGAACGACGCTGGCACCGTCTGGTATGGCGGCGCCAGCAAAGCATTCTGATCTTCCGCTAACACCCGCGCCTTGGAGAAGCTTCGGGAAAATCAAAAAGGGCTCGGCAACACGCGTTGTCCGAGCCCTTTCGCTTTTTATATTTTTGCTAACAAAACTACTCGACTTTTAGAATTTTATATTTCTGTGCGCCTTTGGGAGTGTGGAAGGAAAATTCATCGCCCTTCTTTTTGCCGAGGAGCGCCGCGCCCAAGGGAGAATGATACGAGACTTTGCCGGCCAGGACATCCGCTTCTTCGGCACCGACAATGGTATAGGCGTGCTTGGCGTCGTCTACTTTGGCGTCGCCGATGGCGATTTTTTGTACCGTCACCGCCGAGCCCATGGCGATGATGTCGCCCTTGCCTGCGTGGACGATTTTGGCATTCTTGAGGACAGCCTCGAGCTTTTGGACGCGCTCCTCAACCGCGCTTTGCATGTCGCGCGCTTCTTGATATTCGGCATTCTCGGAGAGGTCGCCCAGCGAGCGCGCATACTCGAGCTGTTCAGCCACCTCGCGACGGCGAGTGGTGCGCAACTCTTCGAGCTCTTTTGTGAGCTCTTCGAATTTTTCTTGCGAAATAAGTTCTTCGGCCATGCGTTGGTACATCAGTTTAGCTGGTCTGTGAGTAATGTCAACTTACTGCAAATACTGCGGGGCGTTTGCCTGCATCCACTGCAAGAATTGCCCCATCGCGCCCGGGCTCCCTTGGAGCGTGCCCGCGGGGCCGCGCTCGAGCACCATGGCGTAGGCATAGCGCGGATGCTCGTAGGGGAAGAATCCTATCATCCACGAATTTTCAAATTGATTGCTGGTCCCGACTTGCGCCGTGCCGGTCTTGGCCGCCACGTGGACGGCGCCCAATTTGACCGCCTGCGCGATGCCGTCGGTCACGCCGAGCCGCATCCCCTCGCGCACCACTTGGAGTGCATAAGGAGAAACAGCGATTTTTGTGCCCTGGGGCGAGGAGCTCGCGATGAGTTGTGGCGTGAGCAGGATGCCGCCGTTGGCGATAGCCGCAGCCTCGCGCGCGGCCTGGAGCGGCGAGACCTGCACGCCATACTGCCCTATCGCCGTGTGGTAGGTGTCGCCGAGGTGCCAGGTCGGGTCCGCGGGGAAGGTTGCGGCCTTCCACGCCGGGGTCGGGAGATTGCCATCGGCATCATTAAAGCCGGCGAGCCCTGGGTCGCTACCGAAGCCGAACATCCTAAAGTATTGATCAAGTTTGTCGATGCCGAGGCCTGCTTGTACCGGCTGGCCCGGCACGTTGAACCCGCCGCCGACTTCATAAAAATAGACATCCGAGGAGTACGCGATGGCGTGGCGCACATCCACCCAGCCGTTGGCGCGCCAATCTTTAAAAATCGAAGGGTGTGCCGGATCGTAGGGGTTGGGCACGCTGATGGAGCCGGTTGAAAGAATTTGTTTATTCTCATCTATCACGCCTTCGGTGAGCGCGGCGGCGGCTACCACCGGCTTCACGATCGAGCCCGGCGCATAGAGGCCATTGGTGGCGCGATCGAGAAATGGCCGGCGTGAATCGGCATTGATAGCCGCTATCGCTTTTGTATCTCCTTCTTCAACTAATTGTTGCGAATAGTCGGGATAGCTCGTGAGCGCTAAAAGCTCTCCCGTCTCGACATCCATGATGACCCCCGCCCCGCCTTTAAAGCCCGAGGCCTGCGCCTGTTTTGCGATCGCGCTATAGAGTGCCTGCGTGACACTCGCATCAATCGAGAGCGTGATTTTTTGCCCCTGCTGTGCGGGCTCGGTGACGCTCTGCGAGACGATTTTGCCCTGCGCGTCGGTCTCGGTCAGCTGGGTGCCGTTTTGCCCCGCCAGTTCGTCATTAAAGGCCTTCTCGGCGCCATCGAGCCCGATGAATTCGTTTCGAAAATAGGTCCCCGTGCTGTCTTTCGCAGGCGGCTTCACATACCCCACGACATGCGCGAGCCCGGCAAAATTTGCATACGTGCGGCTGGCAAAATCGTCGGCGACCGACTGGCGCTCGTTGTAGGCCAAGGGCACGCCGGTGCGATCAGTGATGATGCCGCGATCGGCAAATATGGTCGCTTGTGCGAGCTGATTTTGCTGCGCGCGGGTAGTATAGGAGGCGCCGTGCACCAGTTGCAAATCGCCCGCACGAAAGACAAGCGCCAAGGCAATCACGGCGAGCACGATCTCGGCAATCGTGAACGTGCGCTGGTTCAGTGGTCGCTCAATGCGGCCTTCGAAGTGGTCGCGATCGAAGCTCGGTAAATTTGAAGAATCAAATAAAATCTCATCCGGCTGGACTTCATTGCCCAGCCTCTTTTTTTTATTCCGCCATCTGCGCACTATCATCGTGCGCAGTATACCCCCTGCCGCTAGAGCTCGCGAGGGATGCGCGGCCGCATAAAACGCATGAGCGCGGCGCGCAAGAGGGCGAGGGCGACCACCCCCGCGGTAAACGGCAAAATGACGAATGAAAGCGCGCCCGCGGGAGGCCCCCACAAGAGATCAAAAAAGAGCCCGAGGCCCACGGCCCAGGGGGAGCGCCCACAAAGCACGAGGAGGATTATCGCCAGCACAGCTCCAGGCCAAAAACCTGCCAGTATCGCCACCAGAGCGAGCAGTAGCGCGAGCACGAGTGATATTTTGCACATCATTTGAGTATTTCAACAAAACGCAGAGCAAACGGGTTGGTGGGGAGTTTGAGATAGATTGTCTCGAAAGAGTCGCCTTCTTTAGCGGTGACCGCCGAAACCTTCGCGGCGAGGTTCCCATTCACGCCCGGGAAAACGATCGTCTCGCCCACCAAGGCTCCCGTGCCAGCCGGTACGGTCGCCGTCATCGAACCGCTCCCCTGCCCCACAATATCTATTGGCGTGGCCGCACCATCACCCGATGTCAAAAGCGCGGTGAGATTTTGCCCCGGCGAAGAAAAAAGTTCTGCGCGCGCGGTCGTTGGATACACCTGTGCGATGGTGCCGATAGCCGACTCCCCGCCGCCGAGGACCAGGTCGCCCACCGCGACGCCCTGCTCGCTACCGGCGTCTAACATGAGCGTGTCGTAGGGTGTCGCAGGCGGCCGCATGAGGACACCCGCGAGAATAATTTGCTTACCACCACTGCGACCCAAAATTTGTTTGAGGTTAAGATTTTCTTGATAGAGCAGATCTCGATCGGCTAAAGCGGCAGTACTCGAGGCGAGCTCGGCTTCAAGATCAGTGACTTGCGACGATGAGAGCGACTCGCGCGCGGCCATGAGCGGCCCCATCGCACGCCACAAAAGGCCCGAGAGCCCAGAGCGCCACAAGAGCACCATTACGATGAGGAGTGCGGTCGCGAACCACATCCACCAGCGCCCGAGGAGGCGCCCTGCGTTCGTATTTTGATGACTACGAAATGTCTTCTTCATATTCCAACAAAAGATCCTGGTGCTGTTCGATGTTTTCTAAAATAACGCCGGTGCCGCGCACCACCGCCGTGAGCGGGTCGTCCGCAACCATGACCGGCACCTTGAGCCACTGATTCAGTAGTTCACTAAGCCCCCGTAGCTGTGCCCCGCCGCCCACGAGCACTAGCCCCGAGCGCATCACGTCGGAGAGAATTTCGGGCGGCGTTGTCTCGAGAACTTCGCGCACCGATTCGACCAAAGTGTCGATTGATTGTGAGATTGCTTCGCGGATGTCTGAATCGGTCAAAATAACTTCGCGCGGGAGCCCCGTGATAAGGTCGCGGCCACGCACTGCGGCCGAGAGCGGCTGGCCGCCTTCGATGACCGAGCCTATGGCGACTTTGACCTCCTCGGCCGTCTTCTCGCCGATAAGCATTTTAAATTCGGAACGCACATAACCGATGATGTCGCGGTCGAGCTTGTCGCCCGCCACGCGCAGATTTTTAGAACGCACGATGCCGCCCAAAGAAAGCACGGCAATGTCGGTCGTGCCGCCGCCGATGTCGACAATCATCGAACCGACTGCCTCGCGGATGGGGATGCGCACGCCGAGCGCGGCAGCGATGGGCTCTTCGATAATGTAGACCTCTCGCGCCCCGGCGCTATGCGCCGCGTCGCGCACCGCACGCATCTCGACATTGGTGATGCCCGAGGGCACACCCACCACGGCGCGCGGCCCGAGCATTTTTTTGGAAACGCCTTGCGCGCGATTGATGAGATACGCGAGCATTTCTTCGGTTGCTTCAAAGTCCGAGACCACACCCTCAACCAAAGGGCGCACGGCCGCGAGGTGCCCCGGCGTGCGGCCGAGCATGTCGCGCGCGGCCCCGCCAACCGCCACCACCTGATCGGTCTTGGTGTTGACCGCGACCACCGACGGCTCGTTGACGACAATGCCTTTGCCGCGCAAATAGACCAATGTATTGGCGGTGCCTAAATCGATGCCGATGTCGTTGGAGAGCATCGGCAAAAAACGAGCAAACGGGTTACGCATGGGTGAGCTCGCTGATTAACTCTGATACGCTTTGGTGTGTGGTGCGGCCCGAGCCGCGCTCGACGCACTCAAACTTCCCCGCCGCGAGCGTTTTCTCCGAGACGATCACGCGCAGAGGGATGCCGATGAGATCCGAGTCGGCGAATTTTTCTCCCGCACGTGCATCGCGGTCGTCCCACAAAACTTCGACCCCAGCCTCGCTCAATTCGCGATACAATTCGGCCGCTTCGTTTTTGACATCTTCGTTGCCATTCGAAAGCTCTACCAAATGTACCGCAAACGGCGCAACACTTTCGGGCCAGACCAAGCCCTTCTCGTCGGACAAAAGCTCCGCAATCGTCGCCATAAGTCGCGCCGGGCCGATACCATAACAACCCATGAATACAGGGATATCTTTGCCTGATTCGTCTTTGTAGGTCAGACCAAGCGGTTCCGAAAAACGAGCGCCGAGCGTGAAGATATTCCCCACCTCGATTGATTTTGCCTCGGTGAAGTCGTTACCCAATCCCAAGTCTTTTTTAACCTCATCGGTGAACACTTCTTTATTGATGGCGATTTTCTTAGCCTCGTTGATATAGATGATATCCTCGCCCGCTTCGCTCACCGTTTGATATTCGTGGCTGAATTTACTGAACGATCCGCCGGAGGCAAACGTTTTGTACGTCTTATCGCCTATCCCCGCGCGCGCAAAGATACGTTCATACGCCGCCGCGCACGCATCGTAAAACTTCAGGTGTTCGTTTTCGTTCTTAGAAAACGAATAGAGATCTTTCATCACGAACTCGCGTGTACGCATGAGGCCGCTCTTAGCTCGCGTCTCATTGCGAAATTTGGTTTGGAATTGATACGGATAAGCGGGCAGATCTTTGTACGATGAGATGTGCTCGCGCATGAGCGCGGTCAGCGGCTCTTCGTGTGTCCAGCCGAAGCCCACTTCGCCTCCTGTTTTGAACTCGGATTTAAACCACACATCCACCGCCTCGTCGCTCCAACGTCCCGTCTTTTCCCACAGCTCTTTGCGCTGGAGCGAGGTCATGCTGAGTTCCTGACCGCCGATACCATTCATCTCTTCGCGAATAATGCCGACGATTTTTTCAAAAGTTCGGAGCCCCAAAGGCAGGAGGTCGTAAACACCCGCCATTTCTTTATGGACGAAACCGGCACGAATCAAAAGCTGTGCGTTTTTGGACACTTCATCCTTCGGCGCCTCTCTCCTCGTTTTAGTAAAAAGCTGGGACTGCTTCATGCTGTGCGCATCGTTCATATACGGGCATTGTAGCCCCTAAACCCATGCGCGCAAAGGCCATCCCGCCCGATCTATTTTCTACGCCGGGTGGATGAGATGGAGGACGTCGTGATACGAGATGACGAGGATGAGCAGGATGAGGAGCGCGAAGCCGGCCAACATGATGCGGGTCGCGAGATGCTCGGGGATTGGTTTACCGCGCACACCCTCTATAGCGATAAAAAGGAGTCGCCCGCCATCGAGCCCCGGCACGGGGACGAGATTGATAAACCCGAGGTTGATTGAGATGAGCGCCATAAGAAGGAGTGCCTCACTCCACCCCTGGCTCACGGCCGAGGCACCTATCCCCGCGATGCCGATGGGGCCCGAGACTTGGTTGAGATTTGCCCCGCCGGTGACTATCCCCCAGAAGAACGCGCCCAAACCAAGGGCAGTCGCTTTGGTCATCTCCCAGCCGAGGAGGCCGCCCTGTGCGAGCGCCAGGGGAGGCGAGAGTTTGAGTATGCCGACGTCGTCCATCTCGATACCGATCGCTTTGTGGCCTTCTACTAACCCCGCGACCGGCTTGGCAAGCAGATTTTTTTCTTCGCTCCCCCGCTTGATGGCAACGATAACGCTCTCGTCTTGGTGCTCTGCGATAAAGCTGGAAACCTGATCGGCAGTGAAGCTCCCCGGTAGCGTAGCGCTCCCCGTAACCACGCCCTCAACTACATCGCCCGCTTTAATGCCGACCGTATCGGCGGGCGAGCCGGGCAAAACCGCGACAATGGTGGTGTGTGCGTTTTGTACCGTTCCCCAGCCGATATGTTCGGCCGAACTCGGGAGCCCCACCATATAGCCGGCCGAGAGCAAAAGCCAGGCGAAAATAATATTGCAAACGATGCCCGCAACGATGACCGCCGCCTGGACCCAGCGCGAGCGCTGTGAGAAATTTTTTTTATCAAAAATAGCCGCGCCTTCATCGGCCGAGGCTGACTCGCCCTGGATACGCACAAAACCGCCCAGCGGGATCGCGTTGATGGAATATTCGGTTCCCTTAAAGCGGCGCGAAAATAATTTCGGCGGGAAGAAAATACCGAACTCTTCGACCCCGATGCCGAAAAGTTTCGCGACCGTAAAATGCCCCAACTCGTGCACGATAACGAGCGCAACCAGGAGCGCGATAAAAATGAGGAGTGCCGCAATCATTCGGTTATTTCCTTCTCTTTGCGCGCGAGGACGTCATCAAACGCCTTATTGGCGGCATCGACCTTTTTTTGCATTTCATCTTTGGCGCGGAATTTATCGTCCTCGGGCATCTTGCCTTCGCGCTCTTGTTTTTGAATCTCTGACCACACATCGTCGCGCGCCACGCGCAGGCCTGCCCGTGCCTCCTCGACGCGCTCTTTGGCGAGCTTCACCAACGCGAGCCGCCGCTCGCCCGTGAGCTCCGGGAAGAAGACCCGCACCCCGCGGTCGTCCGAGCCGACCGAGAGCCCGAGGTTGGCATAGGTAATCGCCTTCTCGATTTCTTTGTTGTTGGCGGCGTCCCACGCAGTGATGCGGAGTGTGCGCGCATCTTCAACCATCACGTTGGCCACCTGATTGATGGGCAGGCGCGTGCCATAACTTTCAACCACGACACCGTCTAATATGGCTATCGCGGCCCGGCCCGTGCGCACGCCGGCCAGTTCGTTCTTCAACCGCTCGCTCAATTCCCCAATCCGCTTATCAAATTCCTTAAAATTGTATGCCATGCGGAGAGTATATCATGCAGGTACCGCTTATCAGCGCCGTGGCAAGGTTCGACCTTGCCACACCACACTACCCATTAATCACCAGCCGCCTCCACCACAACCGTCCTGGTGCTTGTCGCAGTGACTCCTGAGCTGTCGGTCGCCACATAATAGATGTGGTAGGTTGTCGTGGTGCTCGTATCTAGTACAGCCTGCTCAATCGGCGTGTTCCCGACAAAAGTGTGTATGCCGAGATTGAGGTCTTCGGCCGGGCCGGTGACGGTGGCGCCGAGATCGGCGTAGGTATCGCCGACGTGGATGATCGCTGGGTTGTCGCCGTTTATTGTAATGACGGGTGGACTCGCGGGCGTTGAGGTTACCGCTGCTTCCCTCGCATCTCCTTGGGTACTGCCGCCGCTCGGAGATGAGCTAGTTTGGCCAGAAACGGCGAGGAGTGTAGCGAGCTGTTGCTGATTAATGCAGGTACTTCCAATGCACAGTTTTTGAACATCTGCCTCTTGCCCGTGGAAGACGCCCGCATAGAGATCCTGGATACCGTTACTCGAATTGCCGAGCCACGCGATGAGATTCTTTTGGAAATCACCTGTAATGTGCGCGATACCTTGGATGGCACCGATGATCGGGGCGATGAGGCCCGTGTAGTTGAGGCCCAGGGTGCCGTCGGGCGTGAGCGCGGTCGCCGAGGTGGTCGAGACAAGTTGGGGAAAGAGCTTTTGCACGTCCTGGGCGATGAGGCCGAGCTGGCCGCCTTCGCCAAACATATTGTTGATCCAGCTAAACGAGACGGGGTTGAGAGAGTCGATGGCGGCGAGCGAGCTCGAAGCATCGAGCGCCAAGATATTGGTCTTGAGGCGCTGGTCGGAGTTTTGAGTCAACGTGCCAGCGAGCCACGCGGCGCCGTTGTCAAAAACCTGGAATTCCGTTGTTGACGCAGAATTGGCGATGGTGAGAGCGGCCGTTCCGGCTGCGGTGTCGGGACCCCAAACGGTAAGGCTACCTACTTGGACGTTCGGCATGGTTCCATTAACATACCATTGCGGTCCCGAGCTATCCTTTACCGCCCATTGCGTCGAGCTTATTGCCTCTAATGATGCGCATGCGCCGGTCTGGTTGGCCGATATGTTTCCTCCTGACGACGATATTGCTGCACCCAGATTGATCGTTGCAGAAGGCGCAATTACTTTGACGACTTGGGGGGCGACAACACAAAAACCGAATTTTTGTCCAGTCTGTGTGATTGATGGCAGTGTGAAATCGACCTCATTAGTCGCTGAACGGTTATCAAACTGTGCTCCACCGTCCGCGGCGACAATGGAATAATTTGATTGTTTCGAACTTCGCATATCTGCGTAGATCTTCGTAGGAAGGAATGATGTAAGTGTTAATCCATTACTGCTGAGCGCTAATGTGCCGCCGACTTGAAGTTGAACGCTCCCTCCGCCAGTGGCATTTATTATCCCATTGTAATTGTCGGTAACACCGATCTGCAAACCACGGGTTGTTGATGTGTTAGTGAACGTTATGTTGGGGCTCGATGCACTACTCACCGAAATGCTCGAAATACCGCTCAATGAAAACGATGGGAAAATGACACTCTTGGAACAGCCATCTATCAAAACGCCAGCATTCGGTTGAGAATTTCCTGTCCCGGTGTTTTCCGCAGTGGAGACAGCGAGGCTAAGCTGCGAGCTATAGTTCGCGGCTGAGACATTGCAGGAGTATGACTCCATGAATGTCGCCGTATTTAATTGCCCAAAGCTATCCTTACCTCGAAATGCATAATGTCCCAGTGTATCTCCGTTTGTCGGGGTCGAATTATCATATACGACAGAGATAGGCGGCCCTTGACCTGCATCTGAATATGAAAACACATCGACGCGACCGTTGGCCTGGAGATAGCGCCGGATGACTCGGCCCTGGTTGTCGAGATCCGTCGAGAGATAGGCCTTCGTATTGGGAGCTTGATAGGTCATCCACGAAGAACCGTCCGGCACTCCGCTCAGACCGGCGGCAGTAACTGAAAACCTGCCCTGAATTGCGAGATCTCCATTGAAGAAACCAGAACCATTGACCGACAGCGCGGCGAACGGTGACGTAGTGCCGATGCCCAACCACCCCGCGCTGGTGAAAGTGCTTGTGGCGGTGCTACCGAAGTAGGCCGAGGTAGCAGAGAACTGCGTGGTCGAGGCGTTGCCGTTGAACTGCTGGAGACTTGTCCAGAGGTTTACGTGCGCGAAATCGAGCGAAAGCGTATTGCCTATGTTTGTAAGACCTGCTCCAACAAGCGAGGTGAAGTAGTTACCGCCAAGGCCGAACGTCGAGGCGAAGAGTGAGGTGGTGGTTGCACTGGTGATCGTACCGCTTGCCGCCATGAGGTTCGTCGCGAATGCATTGGTCGA